>NZ_JARAML010000040.1:0-36654 GCF_028807375.1 Marinovum sp. PR37
GGACCTGATCCGGGACCTCTCGCCCGATCGCGCCAGACAGGCTCCAGGGCTCGCCCCGGAGTTTCGCGGCAAACGACAAGGCCGCGCGGCATCACCCGCGGGCGGCCGGGGCAGGGGACAAAACCGCCGCTTGCCCCCTTGCCACACTGCCGCGCCCCCTGTATAGCGCGCGGGTTCCCGATGGGAATGTGAGGGCGGGGTGATTCCCCGCCCTCAAGGTTCGACGAGGGTCGGCGGTGGTCGTCCATCCTCCTCTCAACCTCAACGCCAATGAAGGCTAAGACCAATGCAAAGCCAAAACATTCGCATTCGGCTCAAGGCGTTTGACTATCGTGTGCTCGATGCCAGCACGCAGGAGATCGTCAACACCGCCAAGCGGACCGGCGCCAATGTGCGCGGCCCGATCCCGCTGCCGAACAAGATCGAGAAATTCACCGTTCTGCGTGGCCCCCACGTGAACAAGAAATCGCGCGACCAGTTCGAGATCCGGACCCACAAGCGCCTGCTCGACATCGTCGATCCGACCCCCCAGACCGTGGACGCGCTGATGAAGCTCGACCTGGCCGCTGGTGTGGACGTCGAGATCAAGCTGCAAGCGTAAGGAGGGCACGACCATGATGCGCTCTGGTATCATTGCAAAGAAAGTCGGGATGACCCGCCTCTTCCAGGAAGAAGGCAAGCAGATTCCCGTGACCGTGCTGCAACTCGATGGCCTTCAGGTTGTCGCGCAGCGCACCGCGGACGAGCACGGCTATTCCGCCGTTCAACTCGGCGCCGGTTCCGCCAAGACCAACCGGGTCTCCAAGGCGATGCGCGGCCACTTCTCGAAAGCCAACGTTGCGCCCAAGCGCAAGGTGGCCGAGTTCCGCGTGGCCCCCGAAGCCATGATCAACGTCGGTGAGGAAATCACCGCCGATCACTACTTCGAAGGCCAGTTCGTCGACGTCTCCGGCACCTCGATCGGTAAGGGTTTCGCCGGTTCGATGAAGCGCCACAACTTCGGCGGCCTCCGCGCCACGCACGGTGTCTCGATCTCGCACCGGTCGCATGGTTCGACCGGTCAGTGTCAGGACCCGGGCAAGGTGTTCAAGGGCAAGAAGATGGCCGGCCACATGGGTGCCGTGCGTGTGACCACGCAGAACCTGCAAGTGGTGAAAACCGATGCCGACCGTGGCCTGATCATGGTCAAGGGCGCGGTTCCGGGCTCCAAGGGTGGCTGGGTCACCGTGCGCGATGCCGTCAAGAAACCGTTCCCCGAGAACGCGATCCTGCCTGCCGCGCTGAAGTCTGCTGCCGACGAAGCCGCGAAAGCCGCTGAAGAAGCCGCTGCCGCAGCCGCCGCAGAAGCCGAAGCCGAGGCAGCCCGCCTGGCCGAGGAACAGGCCGCAGCCGAAGCCGAGGCTCTGAAATCCGCTGAAGCGGAAATCGAAGCCGAGAAGAAGGAAGGCGAGGAATGAAACTCGACGTGATCAAACTCGACGGCGGTTCCGCCGGTTCGGTCGAGCTGGACGACGCGCTCTTCGGCCTCGAGCCCCGCGCCGACATCCTGCACCGGGTGGTCCGCTGGCAGCGCAACAACGCGCAGGCCGGCACCCACAAGGTCAAGACCCGCTCGGAAACCAGCTATTCGACCAAGAAGATCTATCGCCAGAAGGGCACCGGCGGCGCGCGCCACGGTGACCGCAATGCGCCGATCTTCCGCAAGGGTGGTATCTACAAGGGCCCGACCCCGCGGTCGCATGGCCACGATCTGCCCAAGAAGGTCCGCAAGCTGGGCCTGATGCACGCCTTGTCGGCCAAGGCGAAAGCCGGTCAGCTGGTCGTGATCGAAAACGCCGCGTCCGAAGGCAAGACCAGCGCGCTGGCCAAACAGGTCAAGGACCTGGGCTGGAAGCGGGCGCTTGTGATCGACGGTGCTGAGATCAACGAAGGTTTCGCGCAGGCCGCGCGCAACATCGACGGTCTCGACGTTCTGCCGTCGGTGGGCGCAAACGTTTATGACATCCTCAAGCGTGACACCCTGGTGCTCACCAAGGCGGCTGTCGAAGCACTGGAGGCTCGTCTGAAATGAGCGCGAAGGCAGAACATTACGATGTGATCCGCAAGCCGGTCATCACCGAGAAATCCACCATGGCGTCGGAACATGGCGCGGTGGTTTTCGAAGTGGCGATTGACGCCGCCAAGCCGCAGATCAAGGAGGCCGTGGAGGCGCTCTTTGGTGTGAAGGTCAAGGCGGTCAACACCACGATCACCAAAGGCAAGGTCAAGCGCTTCCGCGGCCAGATGGGCAAGCGGAAAGACGTCAAGAAGGCCTATGTGATGCTCGAAGAGGGCAACACCATCGACGTGACCACCGGTCTGTAAAGACAGGATCGAAGGTCAGGATCATGACCCCCGGCTGCGCGAGCGGCCGGGGGTTTTCTTTTGCAAGGCTCGGGGGCCGGGGGCGCCGCTGGATATGACCGAGGCTGCTGGGGCGGTGACGGGCTTGAGGGAAGCGAGCGGGGCGCCATGGCGGGTTGTCACCCGTCCTGCGTCGTGTGCTTGGAACCCGCCGCGGCACGGCTCCGGGGCGCCCAGAGATGCCGCGTGCCGTCGCAAGGGTCCGGCGCCCCTGATGTGCCGCATGCGCCGGCGGGGCAGGCGCGGACGAAAAAAGGGGTCCGAACCGGACCCCTTCACTGATTAACCTACCGAGGGAAACTCAGTCCCACCAGCCTTCGTCGACCGCTTCCATCTGCTCCAGCTCTTCCTCGGTCTTCCGGGTCACGAGCACATAGGTTTCGTCGTCGACGGCCGAGAGGCGCACGTCGTCCATGCGGATCAGCACGTGTTTGTCGCCGATGTCGAGAAAGCCGCCGACCTCGGCTACCACGCCGACCATCTGTCCGCTGCGTTCGAGCACGATGTCCTCGATCTCGCCGATGTCGTTCCAGTCAGGACCGACGCCCTCGTAATCCCAGTTGCCCCAGGTGTCGTCGTCCATCGGGCCGTTGATGGTGTAGATCTCGCCGCCGGTAATGTCGCGCGAGCGGATCAGCTGGGCATAGTCCAGCGGTGCGTCGGCATCCATGGCGGGTTCGGCGTCACCCATGGTCGTCGCGCTCGATTCCATCGTGCTTGCGCTATCATCCATGGCGGCGTCATTGGCATCCACGTGGGACGCGGCAAACGCCGGTCCGGCAACCAGAGCGGTAGTGAGGGCGAGTGTGGTCAGACGTGTCATGTGATAGTCTCCTTCGTGTCTGTCTTCATCGACACTACGAATTCGGCGGCGGTTTGGTTCCGAGGCGATTTGGAAAAATTCCCAAAAACCGGTGCCGGAGCGGATGGAATGACGGAGCGTTCGGCATGTCGAAGGCCGCTTGTGTCGCGATGATGTGCCTGGCACCCCATGGCGCTTGACCCCAACGCCGCCTTCCCCTATCAGACCCCATCCGCACCGCCCCAGATTCGTCTGGGGCTGTGTGTTTTGTCGTCTTGGTGCATCGCGCGGGCCGGCAAAGCCAGATACCCCGTCCCGGGCTTGCCCCGGGACCTCATGGGCCAGGGGGCCCCGGGGCAAGCCCGGGGCGCGATGGGCGGGGCAGGTGGCGCACGAACCGGGGACCTTCGGGGCCCTATACTCTGGCTCGCAAGAGCCCAAACATAGCGGGGCGGAAAGCCTCGCATTGCTAAACGGAAGACAGAAAGCATGGCACTCAAGTCGTATAAGCCGACGACGCCGGGCCAGCGCGGGCTGGTGCTGATCGACCGTTCGGAGCTGTGGAAAGGACGCCCCGTCAAAGCCCTCACCGAGGGTCTGACGAAATCGGGCGGCCGGAACAACACCGGACGTATTACCTCGCGCCGCCGGGGTGGCGGGGCGAAACGCCTCTACCGGATCGTTGACTTCAAGCGCAGCAAACATGACGTCGAAGCCGTCGTGATGCGCATCGAATATGACCCCAACCGCACCGCCTTCATTGCCCTCGTGCAATATGTCGACGGCGACCAGGCCTATATCCTGGCCCCGCAGCGGATCGCGATCGGCGACAAGGTCGTCGCCGCGCAGAAAGCCGACATCAAGCCGGGCAACGCGATGCCGTTCTCGGGCATGCCGATCGGTACCATCGTGCACAACATCGAGCTGAAGCCCGGCAAGGGCGGCCAGATCGCGCGCGCCGCGGGCACCTATGCCCAGTTCGTCGGCCGTGACGGTGGCTACGCCCAGATCCGCCTGTCCTCGGGCGAGCTGCGCCTGGTGCGTCAGGAGTGCATGGCCACCGTTGGCGCCGTGTCGAACCCCGACAACTCGAACCAGAACTACGGTAAAGCCGGCCGCATGCGCCACAAGGGCATCCGCCCGTCGGTCCGTGGTGTCGTGATGAACCCGATCGACCACCCGCACGGCGGTGGTGAAGGTCGGACCTCGGGTGGCCGTCACCCGGTCACGCCCTGGGGCAAGCCGACCAAGGGTGCGCGCACCCGCAACAAGAACAAGGCGTCGCAGAAGCTCATCCTGCGCTCGCGTCACGCCAAGAAGAAGGGTCGCTAATTCATGTCGCGCTCTGTATGGAAAGGGCCTTTCGTCGATGCCTACGTGCTGAAAAAAGCCGAAGCGTCGCGCGAATCCGGTCGCAACGAAGTCATCAAGATCTGGTCGCGCCGCTCGACGATCCTGCCCCAGTTCGTGGGCCTGACGTTTGGCGTCTACAACGGTCAGAAACATATCCCTGTCAACGTCAGCGAAGACATGATCGGTCAGAAGTTCGGTGAATATTCGCCGACCCGGACCTATTACGGTCATGCCGCCGACAAAAAAGCGAAGCGGAAGTAAGTCATGGGCAAGGAAAAGAACCCCCGCCGCGTGGCCGACAACGAAGCAATGGCAAAACTGCGCATGCTTCGCACGTCCCCGCAAAAGCTCAACCTCGTCGCCGGTCTGATCCGCGGCAAGAAGGTGGAAAAGGCGCTGACCGATCTGGCCTTCTCGAAGAAGCGGATTGCCGTGGACGTACGCAAGTGCCTCCAGTCGGCCATCGCCAACGCCGAGAACAACCACGGTCTTGACGTCGACGAGCTGATCGTCGCCGAAGCCTATGTCGGCAAGAACCTGATCATGAAGCGCGGTCGCCCGCGGGCCCGTGGCCGGTTCGGCAAGATTCACAAGCCGTTCTCGGAAATCACCATCAAGGTGCGTCAGATCGAGGAGCAAGCCTAATGGGTAACAAGACCAATCCGATCGGCATGCGCCTCCAGGTCAACCGCACCTGGGACAGCCGCTGGTACGCCGATACCAAGGATTACGGGGATCTTCTGCTGGAAGACCTGAAAATCCGCGACTTCATTCACGAAGAATGCAAGCAGGCCGGTGTCGCCCGTGTGATCATCGAACGTCCGCACAAGAAGTGCCGCGTCACGATCCACACCGCGCGCCCCGGTGTCATCATCGGCAAGAAAGGCGCGGACATCGAGACGCTGCGCAAGAAGATCGCCGCGATGACCGACAGCGAGCTGCACCTCAACATCGTGGAAGTGCGCAAGCCCGAGCTGGATGCCCGCCTGGTCGGCGAAAGCATCGCTCAGCAGCTCGAGCGCCGGGTGTCCTTCCGTCGCGCCATGAAGCGCGCGGTGCAGAACGCCATGCGCATGGGTGCCCTGGGCATCCGGGTCAACGTCGCGGGCCGTCTTGGCGGCGCCGAGATCGCCCGGACCGAGTGGTACCGCGAAGGCCGCGTGCCGCTTCACACCCTGCGGGCCGATATCGACCACGCACATGTCGAGGCGACCACGCCTTACGGCATCATCGGGATCAAGGTCTGGATCTTCAAAGGCGAGATCATGGAGCACGACCCGCAAGCGCGTGACCGCAAGGCCCAGGAAATCCAGGATGGCCCCGCCCCCCGCGGCGCCGGTGGCCGGAGGAACTAAGCCATGTTGCAACCCAAACGCACAAAATTCCGCAAGATGTTCAAGGGCCGCATTGCCGGTGAGGCAAAAGGCGGCAGCGATGTGAACTTCGGGACCTATGGCCTCAAGGCGCTTCAGCCTGAGCGTGTGACTGCACGCCAGATCGAAGCGGCGCGTCGTGCCATGACCCGTCACATGAAACGTCAGGGCCACGTCTGGATCCGGATTTTCCCGGACACCCCCGTGACCTCCAAGCCCACCGAAGTCCGGATGGGTAAGGGTAAAGGTTCGGTGGATTTCTGGGCCGCCAAGGTCAAGCCGGGCCGCGTGATGTTCGAGATCGACGGCGTGTCGGAAGATGTGGCGCGCGAAGCGCTGCGTCTGGCGGCGATGAAGCTGCCGATCAAGACCCGCGTCGTGGTTCGCGAGGACTGGTAAGACAGCGGTGGGTTGAAAAGCCCACCCTACACAAAGAAGCCCCCGTCGAGCGATCGGCGGGGGCTTTTTCGTGGCGGGAGGCCTCTTATGTGCGGCGGCGCCCCGGACCTGCTGCGGGGCCTCTCGCCGGGCTGGGCCGGAGGTCCCGGAGCCGGTCCGGGACGGGTGGCTCAGAGGGTATGGTCTGCCCTTTTCGCTCGCCTCAGTCGAACTTGCGCGACGGCGCCAGAACCTTGGCCTCGCCGATTAGCACCTTCTTGCCATCGACCGCGCAATGGCACTCCAAGGTCACCCGGCGTTTGGCGTGATCGATGTCGACCACCTTGACTTCGGCATAGACCATGTCACCCGGCCGCACCGGGGCGAGAAACTTGAGCGTCTGGCCCATGTAGACGGTGCCATGGCCCGGAAGCTGCTCGCCGATCACCGCCGAGATGAGCCCCGCGGTCAGCATGCCATGGGCGATCCGGCCTTCAAAAATCGTGTCCTGGGCATAATCGTCATCGAGATGCACCGGATTGCGGTCGGTGGAGACCTGGGCAAAGAGCTCGATATCCAGATCCGTCACCTGTTTGCGCAGGTGACGGGTCATGCCCATTTCGATGTCTTCGATGCAGATCGTGCCGCGGGGCATATTGTCCAACATGAGGCTCCCTTTCGTGACCGTGAGCGTAATTATAGGGCGTCACCGGGGCGACATTCGCAATATAATTACTTCGCACGCGCAGAAAATCAAGCCTTATTAGGTCAGCGAAGGCGACCTATCGTATAAGTCGGGTTGATATTTTCCTTGGTGAGATAAGCATTTAGAGCGGATTCTTCGGGATCCTGCGACGTTTTGGTTTCCTGCGCGGCCAGGCCGCCAGAGATGAAGAGAGAATCGATATCCTCGCCCATCGCGCCGTCGATGTCGGTATGCGGGCCGTCACCGATGCAGAGGATCGCGGTATTGGCGACGCCGGGGCGCACCTCGGCCAGGCGGCGGCGGGCGAGGTCATAGACCGGCGGATGCGGCTTTCCGAAGTAGAGGCTGGTGCCGCCCATCTCGGTATATAGCGCGGCAATGGCCCCGGCGCAGTACTCCCGGGTCTCGCGGCGGTCGACCACGATGTCGGGATTGGCGCAGAGCAGCGGCAGGTCTTTCTGCTTGGCCCAGAGCAGATCGGGGCGCAGATCGGCCGGGTCGGCATGGGCGTCGAACGGACCGGTGCAGACGATGCCTTCTGCCTCTTTCAGCGGCACGCGGGTGATCTCGACCGGATCGTCGATCAAGTGCAACGGTCCGAAGAACCGTTCATCGCCGGGCGTGCCGATATGATAGACCTTGCTGCCCACCGCGCCGGTGAACATGGCGGCGCGGGCGCTGTCGCCGGACGTGGCTATGGTGTCCCAGGCGTCGTCGGGCACCTGCAACCTGCGCAGCTGGTCGGCAACCTCGTCGCGCGGCCGGGGGGCGTTGGTCAGCAGCACCACGGTGCCGCCGCCGGCGCGAAACGCCTGAAGCGCCGCGACGGCCTCGGGGAAGGCCGCGACGCCATTGTGCACGCAGCCCCAGAGATCGACAAAGGCGGCGTCGTAGCGGTCGGAAATGTCGGAGAGCGAATGGATGATCCGGGTCATGGGGGCCTCGTTTGCAAAGATGGCCAAGACTTAGGCCAGATCGCGGGGCCGGGCCAGCCCGGAGGCGCGCGCCCCGGCCCTGTGCCGGGCCGGGGCGCGCAATTGGTTGCTGGGGGTTCCGGCGCGGGGCTGCGCGCCGGGTGAGCGGGCGGCTCAGCGCGCGTAGGGGTCTTTCAAAGCCGGCAGAAGGCGGCCGGTGCATTCGCCGAAGCCCAGGGTGAAGCCGTCGCCCTTGGCGGTGCCGGTCAGGGTGAGCCGATCGCCGTCTTCGAGAAAGGTGCGGCTCTCGCCGGTGTCGAGCGTCACCGGCTCCTTGCCGCCCCAGCTCAGTTCGAGCAGTGAGCCGCGCTGGTGTTTTTCCGGCCCGGAGATGGTGCCCGAGCCGAGCAGGTCGCCGGGGTTCATCGGGCAGCCCGAGGTGGTGTGATGGGCCAGCTGCTGCGCCGCCGAATAATACATCACGTTGTAATTGGTCTCGGCAACGGTGCTCGCCGCCTTGCCTTCGGGCGCAAGGGTGACCGCCAGGTCGATGTCATAAAGCATCGGCCCGTTGTCGCGCAGATGCGGCAGCAGCTCCTTTTCGCGCGCCGGCGTGTTGCAGCGGAACGGCTCGAGCGCGGCGCGGGTGACGATCCAGGGGCTGACGGTGGTGGCGGTGGCCTTGGCCTGGAACGGCCCCAGCGGCTGATATTCCCAGGCTTGGATGTCGCGCGCCGACCAGTCGTTGAGCAGCACGTAGCCAAAGATCATGTCATCGGCTTCGTTGACCGTGACCGGCCCGTCGGATTCCTTGCCGACGATGGCGCCCATCTCCAGCTCGAGATCGAAGCGGGCGCAGGGGGCAAAGCGCGGGGCGTCGTCGTTCGGCCCCTTGAGCTGGCCCCAGGGGCGGCGCACATCGGTGCCCGAGACCACGACCGAGGAGGCCCGGCCGTTATAGCCGATCGGAATGTGCAGCCAGTTCGGTGGCAGGGCGTTCTCGGCGCCGCGGAACATGGTGCCGACATTGGTGGCGTGATGCTTGCCGGCATAGAAATCGGTGTATTCCGAGACCAGAAACGGCATGTGCATCGTGGCGGCCGCCTGCTCGACGAGGAAGGGCTCGACCGAGGGGCGCGATGAACTGCCTTCGGCCAGCAGGCCGGTGAGCCTGTTGCGCAGCCGCTCCCAGAGCTCCGGGCCCTGTTCCATCACCTCATTCCAGAACGGCACGTCAAACAGCGGCTCGTCGCCGAAATTCAGCAGGCCGACGGATTCGGCGGCGCCGCAATCGAGAATCTTGTCGCCGATGGCCACGCCGCAGCGCGGCTCTTCATCGCCGGTGGAAAAGACGCCGTAGGGCAGGTTGTTGAGCGGAAAGGGGCAGTCGGGCGCATTGGCGCTGTCGACCCAGCTTCTCATCAGGGGCATATGTCTTCCTTTGTCAGTCTTGCTGCGCCATGCAGGCACAGCCTAGGGGGCGTCGGGTTGGGTGTCTGGCATGGCGCGGGCGATGGCCTCGATTTCCTGGCAGCGGGCGTCTATCTCCACCAGCCGCGCAAAGGGTGTGAGGTCGGTGTGCCAGCGACGGGCGTTGTAGATCTGCGCCACGAGGCAGAGATCGGCAAGCCCGGGGGCCTCGCCGAAGCAGAAGGGCGTGTCGGGGCGGATCAGGCCTTGGAAGGCGGTGAACCCTTCTCGCATCCAGTGCAGCATCCAGGCCACGGTGTCCTCCTGGCTGTGACCCAGCGCCTTGAGTTGGCCGATCACCTTGAGGTTGTTGACCGGATGGATGTCGAGCGCGATCTGATGCGCCGCCGCGCGGGCCTGCGCCCGGGCCACCGCGCCCTGGGGCAGCAGCGGCGGTTCGGGGTGCGCCTCGTCGAGATAGTCGAGAATGGCGAGGCTTTGGGTCAGGACCGTGCCGTCATCCAGCACCAGCGCCGGCACGCCGCGACCGGGGTTTACCGCAGTATAGTCGGCGCCGCGCTGGACGCCGGCGACAAGATCGACCGGCTGGATATCATAGTCCAGCCCCTTGAGGTTGAGCGCGGCGCGGACCCGGATCGAGGTGGTCGAGCGCCAGTAGGAATAAAGCTTCATGTGGTGTCGTCATCCTTGTCTTGCCTGCGCTCGGCGCGGTTGCGCCGGTGCAGGGCATAAAAGAACAGGCCGCCCCCCAGAAGGACCGGCAGGATCACCAGCAGTTTCAGGCCGACGCCGCTCATGCCGCGCGGCCTGTCCTGCCGGGGGCGGTCATTTGCGCCCCGGGGTGCCGTCGAACTTCTTCTCGAGCGAGGTCCAGCAATCGATGTAATCGTCCTGAAGCGGCGCCTCCTTGGCGGCGAATTCGGTCAGCTGCTGCGGAAACCGCGTCTCGAACATGAAGGACATGGTGTTTTCCAGCTTCTCGGCCTTGAGATCGGCATTCGAGGCGCCTTCAAAGGCGTTTCTGTCCGGCCCGTGCGGCAACATCATGTTGTGGAGGCTTATACCACCCGGCACGAACCCCTGTGGTTTGGCGTCATATTGGCCATAGATATTGCCCATCAGCTCAGACATGATGTTCTTGTGATACCACGGTGGGCGGAAGGTGTCTTCCGCCACCATCCAGCGTTCGCGGAACAGCACGAAATCGATATTGGCGGTGCCGGGTACGCCCGAGGGGGCGGTGAGCACGGTAAAGATCGAGGGGTCGGGGTGGTCAAAGAGGATCGCGCCGACCGGGCAATAGGTCCGCAGATCGTATTTGTAGGGCGCGTAGTTGCCGTGCCAGGCAACGACGTCGAGCGGGCTTTGCCCGATCTCGGTCCGGTGGAACTGGCCGCACCACTTGACGGTCACGCTCGAGGGCACTTCGCGGTCTTCGAAGGCCGCCACAGGGGCCTTGAAATCGCGCGGATTGGCGAGGCAGTTGGCGCCGATCGGGCCGCGGCCGGGAAGCTCGAACTTCTGGCCGTAGTTCTCGCAGACGAACCCGCGGCACGGGCCTTCCAGCACTTCGACGCGATAGACCAGGCCGCGCGGGAGGATGGCGATTTCCTTGGGTTCAAGGTCGATGATGCCAAGCTCGGTGGCAAAGCGCAGCTTGCCCTCCTGCGGCACCACCAGAAGCTCGCTGTCGGCGGAGTAGAAATATTCGTCGACCATCGACTCGGTGACAAGGTAGACATGGCTCGCCATGCCAAGCTGGCTGTTGACGTCGCCTGCCGTGGTCATCGTGTGCATGCCGGTCAACCAGGTGTGATCCTCGGTATGCGGCACCGGATCCCAGCGGTACTGGCCAAGCGAGACGACATCGGGGTTGACGTTGGGGGCGCTCTTCCACTGCGGCAGATCGATCTTGGTGTAACGGTGCGAATGTTTGACCGAGGGGCGGATCCGGTAGGTCCAGGTCCGCTCGGGCGGATCGGCGGTAAAGGCGGTGCCGGAGAGCTGTTCGCCGTACAGCCCATAGTCGCATTTCTGCGGGCTGTTCATGCCTTGCGGCAGGGCTCCGGGCAGGGCCTCTGTTTCGAAATCATTGCCGAACCCGGGCATATAGCCCGGCGTAGTGCCGACCGGGGTCTTGGCCTGGGTCAGCGGGGCGGATTGCGGGGTGTCTTTCATGGCGCGTCCTCCTGTTGCGCTCTGAGGTAATAGTTGATTTTGTAACTAACAACGGGTAATCGCGGAAACATGGACGAAAAAGACGATTTCGATGTGCAGTTCTTCCTGCCTTATCTGCTCAATCAGGCCTCCGAGGTGGCGTCTGACGGGTTTCAGAAGATCTACAAGGACCGCTACGGCATGCTGCGCACCGATTGGCGGGTGCTGTTTCACCTCGGCATCTACGGGCGGATGACGGCGCGCGACATCGGCCGCATGGCGCAGGTGCACAAGACCAAGATCAGCCGGGCGGTGGCGCGGCTCGAGACGCGGCGGTTCCTGCTGCGCGAGGAGGATGCGGCCGACCGGCGGGTCGAGCATCTGACGCTGACCTCGGCGGGGCAGGCTGCCTATCGCGATCTGCGCGGGGTGGCCAGAAACTACGAGGCGCGGCTTGTCGCCGGTCTCGATCCGCAGGATGTCGTCGCGCTGCGCCGCGCCTTGCTGCATCTGTCGGGGCGCTGATCACGCCTTGGCCGTGAACCGCAACACGCCGGCCAGCCGTTCCACGCCGCCCCGATCCGAGGGATGCTCCTGCCCGTCGAACACCGGCACCTCGGCAAGGTCGAAGGGGCTGACGCCAGCGAGGCAAGCGGCGTTCACCGCCACCTGGCCTTGCGGAAAGCGGCGTTCGTGGTGGGTGTAGATGCCGCATTTGGCGCAGAAGAAGTGCCGGGCGGTGAAGCTGCCGAATTGATAGAGCGTCAGCGCTTCGCGGCCCCGATGGATGTCGATCGCCTCGGCCGTCACCGCCACCGCGCCACGCATCCGGCAAAAGCTGCAATCGCAGCGGCTGGCGGTGGCAAGGCCGCGCGCGAGGCGGGCGGTGAATTGCACCGTGCCGCAATGGCAGGCGCCGCTTTGGCTGGTCTCTGACATGGGCAGAGGCTAGCCTCGCGCCACCTGTCCCGGCAATCGGAAAAACGAGATGTTGCAAACCCCCGGATTCCTGCGCGCGATGAAACCCGGCGAAGAGCCTGCCGTCGACGGCCTGCTGCGCGCGGCCTTTGGCGGTGACGCGGAGGTGCGGCTGGTGGCCAGGTTGCGCAAGGCGGGCGCGATGGCCGGCGAAAGCGTGCTGCCGGGGCCAGAGGGGCAGGCGGAAGTGGTGGGATACTTCGCCCTGTCGCAGATGCGCCAGCCCCGGGTCTGGCTTTGTCTGGCGCCGGTGGCGATCCACCCGGAATGGCAGGGCAGGGGCCATGGCCGGCGCATGATCAAGATGCTGGCGGGCTGGGCCGGGGCCGCCGGGCAGACCGTGGTGGTGCTGGGCGAGCCGGGCTTTTACACGGGCTGTGGCTTTTCGCGCGACCGGGCGGCCGGGCTCGCCTCGCCGTATCCGGTCGACCACACGCTGATTCTCGCCCCGGGTGAGAATATCCCGGCCAAGACGCTGGTCTATCCCGCCGCCTTTGGCTGAACGGCACGTCGGGGCTTGCCAAATCAGGCGCGGCAAGCGCAACTGCGCAGCATGTTCAAAGCCAAGGCCGAAAATCCCCCCCTTGCCATCGCGCTGATGCTGCTGGCGACCGTTTTCATTGCCAGCTCGACAGCCTTTGCCAAGGCGCTGGGCTCCGGCACGCTGGGCGGCATTCTGCATCCGCTTCAGGTCACTTTCGGCCGGTTCCTCTTTGCCGGGCTGTTCTTTTCCGGCGTGGTTGCGGTGCTGCGGCCACGCTTTACCCGCGTGCATTGGGTGCTGCATGTGCAGCGGACCTCCTGCGGCTGGGCCGGGGTGACGTTGATGTTTGCCGCGGTGGCGGCGATCCCGCTGGCCGATGCCACGGCGATTTCCTTTCTCAACCCGGTCTTCGCGATGATCTTTGCCATCCCGCTTTTGGGCGAACGGGTGGGGCCGGTGCGTTGGGCCGCCGCCGGGCTGGCCTTTTGTGGCGCGATGATCCTGCTGCGGCCGGGCACCGGGGCGTTTCAGTCCGGCGCCCTGCTGGCACTGGGCGCGGCGCTGGCGCTGGGGCTCGAGGTGATCTTTATCAAGCGGCTGGCCGGGCGCGAGGCACCGGTGCAGGTGCTCCTGGTCAACAACCTGATCGGGCTCAGCATCGCCACCGCGGTGATGCTGCCGTTCTGGGTCTGGCCCTCGCCGGCGCAATGGGCCGGGATGGCGGGCGTCGGCCTGTCGATGGCGCTGGCGCAAAGCTGCTTTTTCAACGCCGTGGCCCGCGCCGAGGCAAGCCTCGTGGTGCCCTTCAGCTATGCCACGCTGCTCTCGGCGGCGGTGATCGATTTCACGGTCTTCGGCACGATGCCGGTGCCGGTTTCGATGCTGGGCGCGGCGGTGATCATAGCGGGCGGGGTGCTTCTGGCCTGGCGTGAGGGATTGGCAAAGAAACGCCCGACCGCGCCGCAGCCCAATGTGCAATAGCCCGGCCCGGGGCCGGTCAGTCAGGCACGTTGTCGATGCCGCCACGGCCCCAGGGATGGCAGCGCAACAGGCGGCGCAGGGTGAGCCAGCCGCCGCGCAGCGCGCCGTGTTTCTCCAGTGCTTCCATTGCATAGGCCGAGCAGGTCGGGTGATAACGGCAATTGTGCCCGACCCAGGGCGAGAAGATCAGCCGATAGGCGCGCACCGGCAGCGACACGACAAAGGCCAGCGGGCTCACCTGCCGCCCCCGTGCACCTTGCGCAGCGCATAGCGCAGGTCATTCTGTAGATCGGTGAAATCGCGGGCGGCGGTGGCCTCGGCCTTGCCGATCAGCACGTAATCCCAGCCGGGCTGGCCGAACTCCGGCAGGATCAGCCGGGCAATCTCGCGCAGGCGGCGCTTGGCGCGGTTTCGGGCGACGGCATTGCCCACCTTCTTGGAGCAGGTAAAGCCCACCCCGATCGCCGCATCGTCATCGCCGCGCCGGCGGGCCTGCAACAGAAAGCCGCCGGTGCCCTGACGCCGCGCGCGGGCGGCGGCGAGAAAGGCGGCACGCTTTTTCAGAACCCGGAGCTCCGGGCACGACAAAACCGCCGGGGCATGGGTTCCCCGGCTGGCATCGCTGCCAAGTTCGGGGGCCTCCGGCGGTGTCATCTGTCAGAACGCGACGAGCGCTTATGCGCTCAGCGACTTCCGGCCACGGGCGCGGCGGGCGTTCAGGATCTTGCGGCCGGCCTTGGTGGCCATGCGCGCGCGGAAGCCATGGCGCCGTTTGCGCACGAGGTTCGAGGGTTGATAGGTGCGTTTCATCGCTCCGTCTCCAATTACTGGGCCATCCCTGGCCATTCCGGGCCGCACACCATCACGGGCCACGCGGATTCGCGTGCGGCGGCAATCTGAAGCCCGTGCTATAGGGGCCATGCGCCGCCAAGTCAAACCCCGCATGAGCCCATTCGCCCGGCACTGCAACATTTTTTGTCGCAGGGGTCGTCAAATGTTTCAAAACCCGCTTTCGGCCTTTCAAAAGCCCTCGATCCCGTCACCTTGCATCAAGCGGCCGTGATTGTGCTGTGCTCGCTCTGGCCGCGGCCTCATGTTTCAGGAGAGAAAAGACAGGCCAGACCTGAGAAAGTCGATAGAATGACCGATATGACATCCCCACAGCCGCCGACCAAGGCCCGCCCGGCGTTCGTGCGCAATCTGCCGCTGATCGCCATCCTGACGGTCGCAATCGTGGGGTTCTTTACCCTGCGCGATTATCTCACCTTCGAGACGCTGCGCGAGAATCGCGAGCTTCTGCTGGGTTGGCGCGACAGCAACTACCTGCTCGTGGCGCTGGGCTTTGTCGCGGTCTATGTCACCATCGTCGCCTTTTCGTTGCCCGGCGCGGCCGTGGCCTCGGTCACCGGCGGCTTTCTGTTCGGCCTTGCGGCCGGCACCGTGTTTAACGTCACCGCCGCCACCATCGGCGCCACGGCGATCTTTCTCGCCGCGCGATGGGGCCTGGGCAAGACGCTGACCGCCAAGCTCGAGGCCTCGGAGGGCACGCTGCGCCGGCTCAAGGAAGGGCTGCGGGAAAACGAGATCAGCGTGCTTCTGCTGCTGCGCCTGGTGCCGGCGGTGCCGTTTTTTGTGGCCAATCTGCTGCCGGCGCTGGTCGGCGTGAAATTCCGCAATTTCCTCTGGACCACCGCCCTGGGCATCGTGCCGGGCGCCATCGTCTTTACCTGGATCGGCGTCGGTCTCGGCGCGGTATTCGACCGTGGCGAAAGCCCCGATCTGAGTCTGCTCTGGGAGCCCCATATCCTCGGCCCCCTGCTCGGTCTTTCGGCGCTGGCCGCGCTGCCCATCGTGATCAAATCCGTTCGCGGCAAAAAAGAGATCTGAGCCATGAATAAGATCAAGACCGATATCCTGGTGATCGGGGCGGGCTCTGGCGGGCTGTCGGTCGCTGCCGGCGCGGTCCAGATGGGCGCCGATGTGGTGCTGCTCGAAGGTCACAAGATGGGCGGCGACTGCCTGAACTATGGCTGCGTGCCCTCCAAGGCGCTGATCGCCAGCAGCAAGGCGGCCTATGGTCAGGCGCATGCCCGCCGCTACGGCGTCGCCGATGTGACGCCGCAGGTGGATTACGCTGCCGCCAAGGATCACGTGAAAGGCGTGATCGCACAGATCGCCCCGGTCGATTCGGTGGAGCGGTTCGAAGGCCTGGGCGTGCGGGTGATCCGGGAATTCGGGCGGTTTGTCTCGGAGAGCGAGGTGCAGGCCGGCGAACATCTGATATCGGCCCGGCGCATCGTCATCGCCACCGGGTCGTCGCCGCTGGTGCCGCCGATCCCGGGGCTCGACGAGGTGCCGCATGAAACCAACGAGACGCTGTTTGATCTGCGCGAGCGGCCCGAGCACCTGCTGATCATCGGTGGCGGCCCGATCGGCATGGAAATGGCGCAGGCCCATCGGCGGCTTGGCTCGGCCGTGACGGTGATCGAAGGCGCCAAGGCGCTGGGCAAGGACGATCCCGAAACCGCGGCCATCGTGCTCGACCAGCTCCGCGCCGAAGGCATCGAGATCGTCGAAGAGGCCGCCGCGGCCGAGGTGCGCGGGCAGGCGGGTGCCATCGAGGTCGAGGTCGAGGACGGCCGCGTTTTCAAGGGGTCTCACCTGCTGATGGCGGTGGGGCGCAATCCGAACCTGGACAGCCTCGATCTGGACAAGGCCGGGGTGGAAACGACCAAGGCCGGCGTCAAGGTCGATGACAGCCTCAAATCGACCAACCGCCGGGTCTATGCCATCGGCGATGTGGCGGGCGGTCTGCAATTCACCCATGTGGCGGGCTATCACGCCGGCATCGTCATCCGCTCGGCGCTCTTCGGCCTGCCGGCCAAGACCTCGACGGCGCATATCCCCTGGGCCACCTATACCGCGCCCGAACTGGCGCAGGTCGGGCTGACCGAGGCGCAGGCGCGCGCGGCGCATGGCGACCGGCTGGAAGTCACCCGGTTCGAATTCGCGCACAGCGACCGTTTGATCACCGAGCGCGAGACTGCGGGGCTGATCAAGGTCATGGTGGTGAAAGGCCGCCCCGTGGGCGTCTCCATCGCCGGACACCAGGCCGGGGAACTGGCCAATCTCTGGTCGCTGGTGATCGCCAACAAGCTCAAGATGAAGCATGTGGCGGCCATGGTTTCGCCTTATCCGACGGTCGGAGAGATCAACAAACGCGCAGCGGGGGCCTATTTCTCGCCCCGATTGTTTGATAATCCAACGGTCAAACGCATCGTTGGGCTGATCCAGCGCTGGGTGCCGTAAGGGGTTGGCCGCAAATGCTCAATTCGCTGTCCGGGCGATTTCTGATCCTGACAACCGTCTTCGTGATGCTGGCGGAGGTCATGGTCTTTGTTCCCTCGGTGGCGCGCTTTCGGCAGGATTACCTGTTGGGCCATCTGGAGCGGGCGCAGATCGCCTCGCTCTCGCTGCTGGCCAACGACATGATCGACGCCGATCTCGAGGATGAGCTGCTGCGCAACGCCGGCGTCTACAACGTCGTGCTCCGGCGCGACGAGGCGCGGCAGTTGATTCTTTCGTCGCCGATGCCGCAGCCGGTCGACGTGACCTATGACCTGCGCGACGCCTCGCCGCTGACGCTGATCCTCGATGGGCTGCGCCGGCTGGTCGATCCCGAGCCGCGGATCATCCGGGTGATCGGCAATCCGCTGCGCGACGCCGGCCTGCTGATCGAGGTGTCGATGGACACCGCGCCGCTGCGCATGGCGATGATCGACTACGGGCTGCGCATCCTGTTCCTTTCGGCGGTGATCTCGATCGCCACCGCCTTTCTGCTGTTCCTCGCCGTGCGGGTGTTCCTCGTCAAACCGATCAAGCGCGTCGTCGGCCAGATGCAGGCCTATGCCGCCGCGCCCGAGGACGGCCGGCGCATCATAAAGCCCTCCGCCGGCGTGCGCGAGCTGCGCGAGGCCGAGGAGGCGCTCAAGATGCTCGAAACCGAGCTGACCCATGCGCTCAAGCAGAAGGAGCGACTGGCGCAGCTGGGCGGCGCGGTGGCGCGGGTCAGCCACGACCTGCGCAATATCCTGACCTCGGCCCAGCTCTTCACCGACCGGATCGAGATGTCCGAGGATCCCGGCGTCAAGCGGCTGGCGCCGAAGCTGGTGAATTCGATCACCCGTGCGGTCAATCTCTGCGAGGCCACCTTGGCCTTTGGTCGCGCCGAAGAGCCGACGCCGGTGCTGACCCGGGTGCCGCTGGCGGAACTGGTTTCCGACGTGATGGAGAGCGAGCGGCTGGCGACCGGCGAATACGACCTCAGCTATTCCGAAGATGTGCCCGCCACCCTGCACATCCGCGCCGACAGCGAACAGCTTTATCGCGTGCTGTCGAATCTGGTGCGCAACGCGCGGCAGGCGATCATGGCCACCGGCAAGCCCGGCGAAATCAACATCTGCGCCGAAGAGGCGGAGGAGCATTGGCTGATCCGGGTGACCGACACCGGGCCGGGCCTGCCGGCCAAGGCGCAGGAGCATCTGTTCAAGGCGTTTCAGGGCGGCGCGCGCAAGGGCGGCAGCGGTCTGGGGCTGGCAATTGCCGCCGAGTTGATCCGTGGGCACGGCGGCGCGCTGACGCTGGAACGTACCGGACCGGAGGGCTCGGTCTTTGAAATTCGCCTGCCGAGCGGAACTTTGTGAATTTCTTCGAATTCGCTCTTGCAGACCCTTTGGCCCTGACTTATACCCCGCCTCCACGGACCGATAGCTCAGCTGGATAGAGTACCTGACTACGAATCAGGGGGTCGGGGGTTCGAATCCTCCTCGGTCCGCCACTTCCCCCAAAATGGGGTGACAGGCGGAAATTTCCCGGACAATTCGGCACTCATTCAAACGCTGGCGCGGCATTCAATCGCGCTTTGCCTGCATTGCCACATTCTCGGCGATCAACGCCTTGTAGAGCGCCCGGATATGCTCCGTTACTGGGCCGGCACCGGTCCGTGTGCCGATTTTCTTGCCGTCCACCTCGGCCACGGGTGTCTGCGCGCCGAAAGTGCCGGTCAAAAAGGCCTCGTCGGCACCATAGATCTCGTATAGTGAAAAGTTCTTTTCGAACACGGGAATGCCATTGTCGCGGCAGAGGCCGATCACCTTTTGCCGGGTCACCCCGTTCATGCAGTAATCGCCGGTCGAGGTCCAAACCTCGCCGCACCGGACGATGAAGACGTTGCAGGCGTTGGTGGTGTTCACGAAGCCATGCGGATCGAGCATCAGCCCCTCGTCGGCGCCGGCCTGTTCGGCGTCGTGGGTGGTGCAGTCTTGCTCGGTCATTCCGGGGCCTCTTGGGGGCAGGGGAGGGCGTGGGCGCGCAGGGCGCGGTAATGCGGCAGAGCGGCCTCCGAGACCGCCTGCAACTGGTCGGAGAGCGCCGGCAGGGGGCCCTCGGGGCCAGCAAAGCCGGTCGAGCGGTGCACCGCGTCGTACCAATGGGGCGCCCAGACGCCATCGCGGGCATGGCCACCGGCGGGCCAGTGCAACATGGCCGGATCGTAGGCAATGCCCAGGGCGGCGCAAAGCCGGGTCAGCATCGTCCCGGGCGCACGGCGGATATCGGCGCTGTCGATCACAATGGCGGGGGCGCCCTCGGCGCAGACTTGGTCGAAGATCTCTTCCTGCTGCCGAAATCCGATGTCCTCGAGTCCAGGACGCTCCAGCTTGCGATCAAAGCTGGCGAGCACGCGGGCGGGGTGCCGGATCAGGAAGACATGCGCGACAGCGGCAAACCAGTCTCGGTCGATTCCCGGCAGCATGTGCTGGCTCATGTGTTTCTGGTAAAAATTTTTCTGACCGCCCGGAGCTGGCGCCATACAGCGTCGCGCAACCAATGCGGGATCGGCCTCGCCGGCGGCAAGGATTGCATCGCGCATTGGGTGGGCCCGTCCGCTCTGCGCGAGATAGGCCGCGTAAAACGGCTCGTCCCAGACATCGAAGTCGTGGCGGGCGCCTAAGGAATACATCAGCGCAGTCGAGAGATTGCGCGGCCCCGACCACATCGCGATATTCATTCCCTCACCTCCCGTTCTGCCTTGTTTCTAAGGGCCTAGGCCTTGCGTTGAGTGAGGGTGCGCCACAATCGTCCGATCTGCAATCGGTGAATTCAGCGGCTTTGCAAGCCGCGCCGGAAATGGCTATTCCGGCCGATGCGCATCAGCGTCAATTGCGGAAATTGGCTGAATTTTGCCAACTGAAAATCCAAGGCTGACTTTCAGTCGAGTAGTCGCCTATATGTTGCATTAGAATGAGACCAATCGGATTGTTCCGATGGTCTTGGTGGTGGAATTGCCACTCTGGAGAGGCCGTTAACAATTTATTTGTTGACCTGATGTCACAAATATCGGAATTGACTGCCTAATCACGATGAATTAACGATCTAAATTGTCAAAACGACAGCTATCGGAGAGAACATGCCGGAAATCGATCTGGACGGATTGTCTCTGAAAGAACTGAAGCAGCTGCAAAAACAGGTGGCCAAGGCGATCAGTACTTTCGAGGACAGAAAGAAAAAAGAAGCACTGGCAGCCCTCGAGGCCAAGGCGGCGGAGATGGGGTTCTCCCTTTCCGACCTGACCACCGGCAAAGGCGGCAAGATTTCGGCGCCGAAGTATCAGAACCCCGATGATCCGACACAAACCTGGACAGGCCGTGGCCGCAAGCCCGGCTGGTTCGCCCAGGCATTGGAGCGCGGGACCTCGCCGGAAGAGATGCTTATTTCCTGACCGAATGGTCGAAATATATACTGCCCGGAGTGAGACGCGGGCATTCAGCAAAGCGATAAAAAACCCCCGATGCCAGGCATCGGGGGTTTTATTGATAGGGCGTCAATAAAAGATCAGCCGATGGCGGCCGCCTTTACATCGTCATCGATGAAAGGCGTGTATTGCGCAAAGTTGTCGGCAAACATCTGCACCAGTTTCTCGGCCTGGGCGTCATAAGCCGTCGGATTGTCCCAGGTGCGGCGCGGATCCAGCAGCACCTCGGGCACGCCGGGCACGCCGGTGGGCACGTCAAAGCCGAAGTTCGGATCCTTGCGGAACTGTGCATCGGCCAACGATCCGTCCAGCGCGGCGGTGAGCAGGGCGCGGGTGGCCTTGATCGGCATCCGGCTTCCGGTGCCATAGGCGCCGCCGGTCCAGCCGGTGTTGACCAGCCAGCAGGTGGCGCCGTGCTTGGCGATCTTTTCGCGCAGGAGGTTGCCATAGGCCTCGGGCCGGCGCGGCATGAAGGGCGCGCCGAAGCAGGTCGAAAAAGTGGGCTCGGGCTCGGTCACGCCGCGTTCGGTTCCGGCCACCTTGGAGGTGAAGCCCGACAGGAAGTGATACATCGCCTGCGCCGGGGTCAGCCGCGCGATCGGCGGCAGCACGCCAAAGGCGTCACAGGTCAGCATGATGATGTTCTTTGGGTGGCCCCCCAGCGCGCTGTGCGAGGCGTTGGAGATGTACTCCAGCGGGTAGGCGCAGCGCATGTTGGCGGTGAGGGAATCGTCCTCGAAGTCGAGCTCCTTGGTCTCTTCGTCATAGACCATGTTCTCGATCACGGTGCCGAATTTCGTCGTGGTGGCGAAAATCTCGGGCTCGGCCTCGGCGCTGAGGTTGATGGTCTTGGCATAGCAGCCGCCTTCGAAGTTGAAGGTGCCGCGATCCGACCAGCCATGTTCGTCATCGCCGATCAGCACCCGCGCCGGATCGGCCGAGAGGGTGGTCTTGCCGGTGCCCGACAGGCCAAAGAAGATCGCCGTGTCGACCGGGTTGCCCACCGCATGGTTGGCCGAGCAGTGCATCGGCATAATGCCTTTTTCCGGCAGCAGGTAGTTCAGCAGGGTGAACACCGATTTCTTGTTCTCGCCGGCGTATTCGGTGCCGCCGATCAGGATCAGCTTGCGGTCAAAGTTCATCGCGATCACCGTGCCCGACCGGCAGTCGTGGCGCGCCGGGTCGGCGGTGAAACTGGGGCAGTTGATGACGGTGAAATCGGCGGCGAATTCGTCCAGGTCCTCACGGTCGGGGCGGCGTAGCATGTGGCGGATGAACAGGCCGTGCCAAGCCAGCTCGGTCACCATGCGCACATCGATGCAATGTGCCGGATCGGCGCCACCGACGAGATCCTGCACAAAGAAATCGCGGCCTTTCATATGGGCCAGTATGTCCTGGTAGAGCGCGTCAAAGCCTTCCGGCGACATCGCAGCATTGTTGTCCCACCAGATGCTGTCGGCGACGCTCTCGGTCTTGACGACATGTTTGTCCTTGGGCGAACGGCCGGTGAATTTGCCGGTGGAGACCAGAAACGCGCCACCCTGGCCCAATGTGCCTTCCTCGCGCCGCAGAGCCTCTTCGATCAGCGCCGGTTCCATGAGGTTGTAATAGACATTGCCCAGACCCTCGATCCCTTGATCTTCAAGCCGGAACTGCGGGTTCACCCGTCCAAATGCCATTTTCTTTCTCCATGTATCCGTGCGTCTCGCGCCGGAAAGTCTTGTTGCTGACGGCAGAACGCGCCGCCCCCGCGGCCCTGTCCCGGGCCTCGGTCCAACTGGTGTAACATGGGGTTTCTTAGGGTGAACAGGACGCAGGGACGCAGTTAGCGCCACCAAATCACGGTTTAGCGCAATCATATTTCGCGTCGGTGACGCGGGGTCTGAAAGGTGAGGCAATTTAGCCATTCCTTCGTACTTTTCGGGTCTGCTTCCGGGGGGCTGGCGACGTGATTCGCAGTTAACGATTGATTGCCCGCCGCATATCAAGGCATAATGGCGCAAAAAAATATGACAGTTGAGCAGCATAAGGACACACCCAATGTCTAAAATCGCCTTGGTGGACGATGACAGGAACATCCTGACGTCGGTCGCAATGACGCTTGAGGCCGAGGGCTTCGAAGTCGAAACCTACAACGACGGCCAGACGGCGCTTGAAGCCTTCAACAAGAAGATGCCCGACATGGCGGTGCTGGACATCAAGATGCCGCGGATGGACGGCATGGACCTGCTCCAGCGCCTGCGCCAGAAATCGACCATGCCGGTGATCTTCCTGACCTCCAAGGACGACGAGATCGATGAGGTTCTGGGCCTGCGCATGGGCGCCGACGACTACGTCAAGAAACCGTTTTCGCAGCGGCTTCTGGTCGAACGCATCCGCGCGCTGCTGCGCCGCCAGGACGCGGTCGAGACCGGCGCCGTCGGCGACACCGAGGAAACCAAGGTGATCGAACGCGGCGAACTGCGGATGGATCCGCTGCGCCATGCGGTGGCCTGGAAGGGCAAGGACGTGTCGCTCACCGTGACCGAATTCCTGCTGTTGCAGGCGCTGGCCCAGCGCCCCGGTTTCGTCAAGTCGCGCGACCAGCTGATGGACGTCGCCTATGACGATCAGGTCTATGTCGACGACCGCACCATCGACAGCCACATCAAACGCCTGCGCAAGAAGATGCGCAGCGTCGACGATGATTTCTCTGCCATCGAGACGCTTTATGGTATCGGTTACCGGTATAACGAAGAATAATGGCTCTGGTCGAGGAAATGGGCGTGCCCGAGACAGGCTCCAAACGGCGGGGTGACGTTGTTCTGGGCGACGATTGGGTCGCGCCCGACGGCACCGTCGAGCAGGAGCTTCAGGACAGCCGCGCCCGACGCGGGCTGTTTTCGCTGCGCACGTCGCCGCTCACCCGCAAGATCATCATGTTCAATCTGATCGCGCTGAACGTGCTGGTCGGTGGCATTCTCTATCTCAACTCCTCGCGCGACGGTCTGGCGGCACAGCGCGCCTCGGGCCTCGTCAGCGAAGCCGAACTGATCGCCGATGTCTTCGAGGCGCAGCTGCCGGGCAGCGCGCCGGTCAGCCTCGTCACCGGCGATGGCGTCGATGTCGCCGCAACGCTCGAGGGGATCGAGCTGCGCCGCGGCGCCGAGGTCTTTGTCTTCGATCCGGCGCAGGCCATCGTCGGCCGTTCCGCCTCGGACAGCATCGATGCGCCCGAGGATGAGGGCAATACCGTCATCACCGATCTGCTCGGCTCGATCTGGGACGCGGTGGCGCGGCTGGTCACCGATTCCGAAGAAGAGCGCCTTGCCGCCTTCGAGGAACACCTGATCGATCTGGCTGGCCCGGCGCTGGCCGGCAACACCACCGTACGCACCACCGAATCCGCCGATGGCGGCACGGTCTTTACTGTCGGTACGCCGATCGAACAGGGCGGTGCGCCGATCGGCGCCATCGTCCTGGTCTCGGCCTCGGGCGAGATCGACAAGCTGGTGCGCACCGAGCGCGAGCGGGTCTTGCAGATGTTCCTCGTGGCGACGCTGGTCTCGATCGGCCTGTCGCTGGTACTGGCCTCGACCATTTCCAACCCGATTTCCGATCTCGCCGAAGCCGCCGAACTGGGCCGCGACCGCGACCGCCGCAAGGACGCCAAGGGCCGCATCCGCATCCCCGACCTGACCGCACGCCCCGATGAAATCGGCCGGCTGTCGGGCGCGTTGCGCGGTATGGTCACGGCGCTTTATGACCGCATCGACGCCAACGAACAATTTGCCGCCGACGTCAGCCACGAGATCAAGAATCCGCTGGCCTCGCTGCGTTCCGCGGTGGGCTCGCTGCGCATGGTCAAGCGCGAGGATCACCGTGACAAGCTGCTCGACGTGATCGATCACGACGTGCGTCGGCTCGACCGGCTGGTCAGCGACATCTCCGATGCCTCGCGGCTCGACAGCGAATTGGTCAAGGAAGAACAGGCGCAGTTCAACCTGCTCGACCTCCTGGGCAACCTCGGCGACTTCCTCGGCAAGGAGGCGCAGACCAAGGAGATCGAGTTCATCACCGATCTGCCCGAGGCGCCGATCATGGTGCATGGTCTCGAAGCGCGTCTGGCGCAGGTCTTCGTCAATCTGATCACCAATGCGATCAGCTTTTGCGAGGCCGGCGATGCGATCCGCGTCTGGGCCCGTCAGCGCGAGAACCGCGTGCTCATCGTGGTCGAAGACACCGGCCCCGGCATCCCGGAAGAAGCGCTGACCAAGATCTTCAAACGCTTCTACTCGCACCGGCCCGAGCATGACTTCGGCAACAATTCCGGCCTTGGCCTGGCGATCTCGAAACAGATCGTCGAGGCGCATGACGGGGTGATCTGGGCCGAGAACATTCGCCCCACTGAAGCCGACATCACCTCCGAGCCGCTGGGCGCGCGTTTCGTCGTGGGGCTTCCGGTCTAGAAAATGGCGCAGCTTCTGCACGCAAGCACCGTGGCCTTCCGGGGCCGCGGTGTTGTCATTCTGGGGGCGTCCGGCAGCGGCAAATCGGCGCTGGCGCTCGAGCTGATGGCGCTGGGCGCAGGCCTGGTGGCCGATGACCGCACCTTGGTCGAGGTGCAGGACGGCGCGTTGGTCGCCTCCTGCCCGCCGGCGATCTCGGGGCGGATCGAGGCCAGGTTCCTGGGCCTTCTCGGGGCCGACCCGCATCCGCCGGTGACCCTGGCCCTCGCCGTCGATCTCGACTGGGTGGAGCAGCAGCGGCTGCCGCCGCTGCGGCAGACCGAAATCGCCGGCGTTTCGCTCGCTTTGGTTCACAATCGCGACGAAAGGTATTTCCCTGCTGCAATCAGGCAGTATCTTGTGCATGGTCGCCGCGACTGACCCCCGGCGCCCCAGGAGACGAAGACCCCATGCATCCCGATGCACCCAACCGCCTTGTTCTGCTCACCGGCCCCTCCGGGGCGGGGCGGTCTACGGCTCTGAACGCGCTCGAAGATATGGGGTTCGAGACCATCGACAACCTGCCGCTGGCGCTGGCGCCGACGCTGCTCGACGGCGGGCTGAGCCGCGACATGGCGCTGGGAATCGATGTCCGCACCCGGGATTTCTCGCCGGCGGCCCTGACGACGCTGCTGGCCAATATCGCCCAGCTCACCGGGCAGAACGCCGAGCTTGTGGTGCTCGAGGCAGAGGCCGGCGTGCTGGCCAACCGCTACAACGAGACCCGCCGCCGCCATCCGATGGCGCCCGACGGCACGCCCGAGGCCGGCATCGCGATCGAGCTCGAGATGCTGGGCGCGCTGCGCGATCAGGCCACCGTGCTGATCGACACCTCGGCGCTGTCGCCGCATGATCTGCGGGCCGAGATGCAGCGGATCTTTGCCCGCAGCGGCGGACATGATCTCGCGGTTTCGGTGCAGTCCTTTTCCTACAAGCGCGGCCTGCCGCTGGCGGCGGATGTGGTGTTCGACTGCCGCTTCCTGAAAAACCCCCATTGGCAGCCCGACCTGCGCCCGCTGACCGGGCAGGACAGCCGGGTCGCCGATCACATCGCCACCGATCCGCGCTTTGCCGTTTTCCGCGACAAGGTCTTTGATCTGCTGACCTTCCAGCTGCCCGCTGCACGTGATGAGGGCAAGGCGCATTTCTCGGTCGCCTTCGGGTGCAGCGGTGGCAAACACCGCTCCGTTGCCCTCGCGGAAAGCATTGCCCGAGGGCTTGCAACGGCGGGCTGGGGGGTGTCAATTAGGCACCGAGAGCTTGAGCGGCGCGCGCTGGCGCCGCTGGACCCTGTCCAACGGTGACCGGGAAATGAACGGGAGACCGGCGACCTTGATCGGCATCGTGATTGTGGCGCATGGCGGACTGGCCAGGGAGTACCTGGCCGCGATCGAACATGTGGTCGGGGCACAGCCGGGCATCCGCGCGATCTCGATCGAGCCCGACCATGTGCGCGACGACAAGCAGATCGAAATCTGCCGCGCTGCCGATTCCGTCGACCAGGGCGGCGGCGTGGTCATCGTGACCGACATGTTCGGCGGATCGCCCTCCAACCTTTCTCTCATGGCCTGTGCGCCCGAGAACCGGCGCATTCTTTATGGCGCCAATCTGCCGATGCTGATCAAACTGGCGAAAAGCCGCGATTTGGGTGTTGCCGACGCCGTCAGGCGTGCGACAGAGGCGGGACGCAAGTATATCGACAGCCAGAATATCTCATCGGATCAGACTACATGACAGACACCGTGACCCGCACTCTGAAGATCGTGAACGAGAAGGGGTTGCACGCCCGCGCCTCGGCCAAGCTGGTCGAGGTGGTCGAGGGATTCGATGCCCGGGCCGAAGTCTCGCGCGACGGCCTCGACGCCTCGGGGGATTCGATCATGGGGCTTTTGATGTTGGCAGCTTCGAAAGGAAGCACTATTGAGGTTCAGACTTCGGGCCCGGACGCCGAGGCGCTGGCTGATGCCGTCGAAGCCCTGGTGGCGGATCGGTTCGGAGAAGACTGCTAGGCCGGCTCACGGCCTGCCGGGGAAGGATGCTGAACGCAACCATGGTGGAAACCGCGCAATCCTCAGCCGGGCGCAAGGCGTCAACGGCGGGCCAGCAGGTACCCTATGACAAGCGCAAGCTGTCTTATGCCAATACCTTCACCAATCCGTGGAAGGCCAATACCATCCGGGCGATGGAATGGTTGACCGGCAAGCTGCCGCTGTTGCGCCTGGTGCGCCGGTTCGAGCGCCAGGGGCCGAAAGAGGGGCCGGCCTTCTTCAGCCAGGCGCTCGAGCTGATGGGGATCGAGCTGCGCACCCCGGCCGAGCAGATCGCCCGCATCCCGGCCACCGGCCCGGTGATCGTGGTGGCCAACCATCCGCACGGGCTGGTGGACGGCATGGTCCTGGCGGAACTGGTGGGCCGGGTGCGCACCGACTACAAAATCCTGACGCGCAACCTGCTTTCCGGGGTGAGCGAGATCGAGGACCTGATGATCCCGGTGCCGTTCCCGCATGAGGAAAACGCCCGTGTCGAGAGCCTGGAGATGCGCAAGGCGGCGATGGATCACCTGCGCCAGGGCGGGGTGATCGTGCTGTTCCCCTCGGGGGTCGTCGCCGCCAGCGACACCTTCTTCGGCAAGGCGGTCGAGGCGGTCTGGAATCCCTTTACCGCCAAGATGATCACCCGCTCCGGCGCCACGGTGGTGCCGATCCATTTCCCCGGCCAGAACTCGCGCCTTTACCAGATCGCCAACAAGGTGTCGGCCACCCTGCGGCAGGGGCTGCTGATCCACGAGGTCATGCATGCCTGCAACCGGCCGCAGGCGCCGATCATCGGCGCTCCGATCACGCCCGAGGAAATCCGCAGCTGGGACAGCAAGCCGCGCCGCATGATGGCCTGGCTGCGCGCCCATACGCTCGGGCTGGGAGGCTAGACAGCAGCCGCGCCGGGGCGGTGGCGGCAGGAGGGGGCCAGCCCCCTCGGCCTGCGGCCTCACCCCCGCGGTATTTTCGGCAAGAGGAAGCAGCCGGGGCGTGGTCCCCGGGGTCAGCGGGTCGGCACGGGGGTCTCGCCGCGGTAGTCGTAGAAGCCGCGTTTGGTCTTGCGGCCGAGCCAGCCGGCCTCGACATATTTCGTCAGCAGTGGGCAGGGGCGGTATTTGGTGTCGGCCAGACCGTCGTGCAGGACGTTCATGATGGCCAGGCAGGTGTCGAGGCCGATGAAATCGGCCAGCTCGAGCGGCCCCATCGGGTGATTGGTGCCGAGCTTCATCGCCTTGTCGATCGAGGTGACATTGCCGACGCCTTCGTACAGCGTATAGACCGCCTCGTTGATCATCGGCATCAGGATGCGGTTGACGATGAAGGCGGGGAAATCCTCGGCCGAGGCGGCGGTCTTGCCCAGCCGCTCGACCACGCCGAGGCAGGCGTCATAGGTGTCCTTGTCGGTGGCAATGCCGCGGATCAGCTCGACCAGCTGCATCACCGGCACCGGGTTCATGAAGTGGAAGCCCATGAATTTCTCGGGCCGGTCGGTCCGACTGGCCAGCCGGGTGATCGAGATCGACGAGGTGTTCGAGGTCAGGATGGTGTTCGGCTTGAGATGCGGCAGCAGCCCGTCGAAAATCTTCTGCTTGATCTCCTCGCGTTCGGTCGCGGCCTCGATCACCAGATCGGTCTGCGCCACCTCCGCGGTTTCGAGCGTGGTGCGGATCCGCGCCAGGGCCGCGGCCTGGTCTGCGGCGCTCAGCGTGCCCTTGGAGACCTGTCGGCCGAGGTTCTTGCCGATCCGCGCCACCGCCGCGTCAAGCGCCTCCTGGGAGATATCGGTCATCACCACGTCATAGCCGGCCACCGCCATCACATGGGCGATGCCGTTGCCCATCTGGCCCGCGCCGATCACACCGATCGATTGAATTTCCATGACCTGCCCTCGTTCTGCTCGCCAGACAATAGGCAGCAACGCGGGCCGAGGGCAAGGGCGGGCGGCCGCGGAGTTTCCGTTAAACATCGCCATAAATCCATCGTTTAGGCATTTCGAAATCGAATCGGGTGAGGCTCGTCCCGGGTGAGAAAAATCAGGTGGGTGAGATGACCTATGACATGACCGGGGGCGCGGCCCCCGACTATCTTCCTTGTCGCTACGGGGCGTCGCGGCTGGTGTTCCGAGGGCCCCGGCGCCGGCTCGAGGGCGAATATGTCGCCTTTTTCGGCGGCACCGAGACTTTTGGAAAATTCATTGAAACGCCGTTTCCGGCGCTGACCGAAGAGGCGCTTGGCCTGGCCTGCGTGAATTTCGGCTGTGTCAATGCCGGGGTGGATGCCTTTGTCAACGACAGTGCCCTGCTCGAGGCGGCGGGTCGGGCGCGGGCCACGGTGGTGCAGATCATGGGGGCGCAGAACATGTCGAACCGGCTGTACAGCGTGCACCCGCGCCGCAACGACCGCTTCATCAACGCCTCGGCGATGCTCAAGGCGGTGTTTCGCGAGGTGGATTTCACCGAGTTCCACTTTACCCGGCACCTGCTGGGCGAGCTGGCGGCGATCAGCCCCGATCGGTTCCGCATGGTGCGCGAGGAACTTCAGGCGGCCTGGCTGGCGCGGATGACCTTGCTGATCAGCCGGATCAAGGGGCCGGTGGTGTTGCTCTGGCTGGCCGACCGGGCGCCGTCGAACGAGCCCGACGCGGAAGCCGATCCGTTATTTGTGACCGCCGACATGCTGGAGGCGCTGCGGCCCAAGGTGGCGGCGATCGTCGAGCTGCGCGCCTCGGCCGCGGCCCGCACACAGGGCACCGCCGGCATGCGTTTCGACCCGATGGAAGAGGCCGCCGCGCGCGAGCTTCCGGGGCCGGCGGTGCATGACGAGGCCGCCTTGGCGATCGCCTGCGAGCTGTCGGGGCTGCTGAACCGCCGGCATTGAGCCGGGAGGCGCGGCACGCGGCCGGCCCGGGCCATCTGCCGGCTGCGCCACGCCGGAAAACCCCGATGCGGTCATTGCCGGGCGAGAGGGTTTGTGGCAAGACGGAGCTGACGTTCCTGAACCGACGAGTTTAGACATGACCGACTATGCCCAGCGCCGGACCTTCATGGTCGATACCCAGATCCGCCCGTCCGACGTGACCAAGTTTCCCATCATCGATGCCATGCTCAGCGTCCCGCGTGAGGTCTATACCCCGCGTGACAAGCGCGAGGCCGCCTATGTCGGCGAGAATATCGAATTCGCGCCGGGCCGGGTGATGCTCGAACCCAGGACGCTGGCCAAGATGCTGGATGGCCTGGCGATCTCGGGGGGAGAGCTGGTGCTCGATATCGGCGCGGGCTACGGCTATGCGGCAGCGGTGATGGCGCGGATGGCCGAGGCGGTTGTTGCCGTCGAGGACGACGCCGACCGGGTGTCCGAGGCGCAGGGCGCGCTGTCGGATCACGGCGCCGACGGGGTGATCATGCACGAGGCGGCGCTGGACGCCGGCGCACCGGAACACGGGCCCTACGATGTCATCGTAATCGAGGGCGGCATCGAGCATCTGCCCGAGGCCATTGCTGATCAGCTCAAGGACGGCGGCCGCATTGCCGCGCTCTTCATGGAGGGCGCGCTTGGCACGGTGCGGCTGGGTTACAAGCAGAACGGTGCGATCTCGTGGCGGTTTGCCTTCAATGCGGCGGCGCCGGTGTTGCCCGGATACCAGAGTTCCAGGGAATTTGCGCTGTAGCGGCACCGCGTGGCTTTTGCAGCGACGGAGGCGGGCCCAGATGGCGTATCAACGAGTGGCAAGTTCAGGAGACAGGCAATGATCCGCAATGCAATGAGGCGGGGCGCCTTGACTATCGCACTGGCGCTGGCGCCAGTGGCGACCAAGGCCGAGACGCTGGCCGATGCGCTGGCCAGCGCCTATACGCATTCCGGCCTGTTGCAGCAGAACCGCGCCTTGCTGCGCGCCGCCGACGAGGATGTCGCGGTGGCGGTTGCCGCGCTGCGCCCGATCGTGAGCTGGAGCTCTTCGTTCAGCCGCGATTTCGGTTACAGCTATTCCGCCACGACCGGCGCCGGCACCGGTTTTCAGGATGACAGCGCCAGCTTTTCCATCGTGGCCGAACTGCTGCTTTATGATTTCGGCGCCTCGCGGCTTCAGGTCGATGCCGCCAAGGAGGCGGTGCTGGCCACGCGCGAAGGGCTTGTGGTGATCGAGCAGCAGGTGCTGTTGCGCGCCGTCGTGGCCTATGTGGGTGTGCGCAGCGCCTCGGAAACCGTGTCCCTGCGGCAGAACAACCTGCGGCTGGTGCAGCAGGAGCTGCGGGCCGCACGCGACCGGTTCGAGGTGGGCGAGGTGACGCGCACCGACGTGTCGCTGGCCGAGGCGCGGCTGGCGGCCAGCCGGGCCAATCTTGCTGCGGCCGAAGGCGATCTGTTGCGCGCGATCGAGGAATACCGTGCCGCTGTGGGTTCGGGGCCGGACAATCTCGTTGCGGTGACGCGGCTGCCCGATGTCGAGCGCAACGAAGACGCGGCCAAGGCGATCGCCGTGCGTACGCATCCGTCGATGCGCCAGGCGCAATACCAGGTCTCTACCGCCGATATCAACCTGCGCCGGGCCGAAGCGGCGGTCAAGCCGCAGGTCTCGCTCTCGGGACGGGTCACCAAATCCGGCGATTTCAACAGCGGCGATTATTCCAACACCGGGTCGGTCTCGGTCGATTTCGGCGGCCCGATCTATCGGGGGGGCCAGCTGTCGGCACTGGAGCGTCAGGCCAAGGCGCGCGCCGATGCCGCGCGGAGCAACCTGCATGTGGTGCAGCTTGGGGTGGCGCAGGACGTGGGCACCGCGCTGGCCACGCTGCGCGTGGCGAATGCCTCGATCGAGGCGACCGAGCGGCAGATCCGCGCTGCCCGCGTCGCCTTTCAGGGGGTGCGCGAAGAGGCGACCCTGGGCCAGCGTACCACGCTGGACGTTCTGACCGCCGAGCAGGATCTGCTTGACGCCGAGGTGGCCTATACCGCCGCCGTGGCCGACCGCACGATTGCCGCCTATCAGGTTCTTTCGGCCATGGGGTTGATGACCGCCAAGCATCTCGGTCTGAACGTGCAGCTTTACGACCCGGCGGAATACTATCGGCTGATCAGGAACGCGCCGGTCAAGAGCCTTCAGGGCGACAAGCTCGACCGGGTGCTGCGCCGCATCGGCGACTGAGGTCCACCCGCCACAAACCCCGCGCAATTTTCGCTATCGGTTGTGCGGTGCGCCCCGCCGGGGTATCCTCCCGGCGAGGCAAAGTGGTGAAAATAATGTCAGATCCTGTCAAATCCTCGGAGATCGAGGATGTCCTGTCATCTATTCGCAGGCTGGTGTCCGAAGAGGCACGTCAAGAAATGCAGGCACGGCGGGCGGAGGCCGAGAAGGCCGTGCCGCCAGAGGCCAGGGCCCCCCAGGAACCGGAAGCCCTGGTGCTGACCCCGGCGCTGCGCGTGCACGACGGCGGCCGGGCAGAGCCCGACTCGCCGGCCCCGGAAGCGATCGAGGAAGCGCCCTTCGAAGAGGCTGTCGACGAGGGCGCCGAAGCCGCGCCCGAGGTCTTCGCCGATCATGTCGCGGAGCCGGCCGCGGAGGCGGTGCAGGAGGCCGTGGCCGAGAGTGTATCTGCGGATGATCTGCCCGAGGCGCCGGCCGAGCCCGAGACGCTCGAGGCCAAGATCGCGGCGCTCGAAGCGCTGATTGCCGGCAGCAACGAAGGCGCGGCGGCGCAGTCGGAGGTACCTGCCGCCGAAGCGGACGCCCCGGAGGCGGAGACCACCGATACCACGGATATGGCGCCCGATTTGGCACCGGAGGCGGCGGCGGAGGAGGCGCTGGATTGGGAAGATCACGACCCCGATGTGCCCGAGGCCGAAGCCGCGCCGAATGCCGCCGAGGAGGCCCCCCAGGACACCCCGGCCGAGCAGCAGGACACCCTGGCAGCGCAGGAAGAGGCGCAGCAGGACGACACATCCGAGGCTCTGGATCAGGACGACGATCAGCCGCCGGCCAAGCCGTTTGTCTTTGTCTCGCGCAACAGCGTGCCGGGCCCCGAAGCGGCGCCCGAGGCGGAGGCCGGCGACGATGGCGACACCGATGCCTCCGAGGAACTGGTGTCGGCCGCGGCCGATCTTGGCGCAATCGACGAGGAGGCCCTGCGTGACATGGTGGTCGAGATCGTCCGCGAGGAGCTTCAGGGCGCCCTGGGCGAGCGGATCACCCGCAATGTTCGCCGCCTTGTCCGGCGCGAAATTCACCGCGCCCTGGCCAGCCAGGAACTCGACTGACCCTGCAAACGCAAACGCGCCCCGATCACGGGGCGCGTTTGCAAGTCTTGGAAAAGATGGAAGATCAGGCGGCTTCGCGTTCCGCCGCTGCGGCCGCATTGCGCCGTTCGCTTTCTTCGCGCGACAGGGCGACCGAAGTCCGCACACCCTTGCCCACGAATTCCATCAGACCCTGAACGACACGTTCGTTCGGGTCGATCCCGGCACAGGACAGCACCTCGCGTCCATCACGCGAGCGCGCCCAGCGGGCAATCTGTTCGGGGCCGTTGCCGTATTTCTTGTCATCGGCAATGGCGTCGTCGAGTGCAGCCAAGACCACGGCGGCAAACAGCTTGCGGGCACGGCTGCCCTGTTCGCTGTTAAAGGCTGTACCATCAACGAAATCAGTCATGTATCGTCCTTTATTCTTGCTCTTGTGTTTCTGGCGTGAAGGCCCTTATGGCCGCTTTTTATTGATTCGGATACCCCGCAAACGCATACCACTTATGTGATACTTGCATAGCTTTCTGCGCATGCAGCACAGGATATGGTAAGCTTGCTCTGGGCATGAACGCGATATATAGGTCCCGTCAAATCGTCTTCAACCTCTCGACAAGGTCCTGCCACAATGCCCAAGATCAACGGTAACGAAATCCGCCCCGGCAATGTCCTCGAGCACGACGGCCATCTCTGGGCCGCCGTCAAGGTCGATCATGTCAAACCCGGCAAAGGTGGTGCATTTGCGCAGGTCGAAATGAAGAACCTGCGCAACGGTTCCAAGCTGAACGAACGCTTCCGTTCCGCCGACAAGGTCGAGCGCGTGCGGCTGGAACAGAAGGACATGCAGTTCCTCTACGAAGACGGCGGCCAGCTGATCTTCATGGACACCGAGACCTACGACCAGGTGCAGCTCGACGCCGAGATCCTCGGCGAGCGCCGCCCCTTCCTGCAAGACGGCATGACCATCGTGGTGGAATTCCACGAAGAGGAGGCGCTGAACGCCTCGCTGCCGCAGAAGGTCACCTGCAAGGTGGTCGAGACCGAGCCGGTGGTCAAAGGCCAGACCGCCGCCAACAGCTTCAAGCCCGCCGTGCTCGACAATGGCGTCAAGGTCATGGTGCCGCCCTTCGTGGGCCAGGACGAGGATATCGTCGTCAACACCGAAACCATGGAGTATTCCGAGCGCGCCTGACCTCGGGGCCCGCGCGCATATCCCCCGGACAGCCGGGGGCGCGCATTTCATGATCAAAGGCCTCCGGCACAACGCCAAGGAGGCCTTTTTCATGTCCACAGACCATCCCGACCTCGCGGCCATCGCCGCCCTGCATCGCGGCGACACCGCCCGCATCGATGCCATCGCCCGCCGGCTGGCCCGGGGCGCCGGGCTGCTCGGCTATCGCACCGAAGGCGTGTTGCGCGGCTACCTGCTCTGGAGCCGCGGGGCCGGGGGCGCGCCGGAGATCGAGCGCCTCTACGTCGCCCCGGGCTGGCGCCGCCGCGGCATCGAAGAACGGCTGCGCCGCCGTCTGCCGCAGCCCTCGTAACCGCCCCGCGACACGCCCAGGTGGTCGGGCTTCAACCCGGCCCGCGTGCCACTAGAGAAACCTGCGCCGCCCCCGCCTGCATCTCGCCCCTGGCCCGGTCAAACCGCAGATAGGCCAGCGCCCGGTCGCCGGCGCGGGTGCCCAGCACGCCCACCGGCTTGCCGTTGGCGGTGATCTCGCTGCCCGGATCGGCGGCGCCGTCCACCGCCACCTGGGCCAGCCCCTTGCGCAGTTCGGTCTTGTGCTTCATCCGCGCCGTCACCTCCTGGCCGACGTAACATCCCTTGCGGAAATCCACCCCCGCCAGCCGCTCGAATCCCATCTCGAGCAGATAGCTGTCCGGCCCCAGTTCGCGTCCCCAGCGCGGCACCATCGCCGCCACATGCAGCGCATCCCAGTCGGTGTCGTCCGCCTCCACCGCCTCCGGCGCGATCAGCCGCCAGCCCAGCCGGTCGTCGCGCGGATCGGGCAGGGCGCCCGCCGGCGCCGCACCGGTGCCACGCGACACCGCCAGATCGGTCGGCCCAATCGTCACATCGGCGCGCAGCTTGTACATCGTCAGCCGCTTGGCCAGCCCCTCGGCCAGCTCGGCCGGCAGATCCATCAGCACATCCGCACCGTCCGCCTGCAAGAAGAAGTCGGCGATCAGCTTGCCCTGCGGCGTCAGCATGGCGGCATAGACCAGCCCGCGATCCAGCCGCGCCACGTCATTGCTGACCAGCCCTTGCAGAAAGTCCCTGACATCGCCGCCTGCAAGGCGCAGCACGCGGCGTTTCCCGGCATAAGTGTTCATTTGACAATTCCTTCCGGCCCTGACGTCCCATATAGACATCCCGTGAGCAAGCAGAAGAGGCAAGATGCGCGCCCCGATCTCGGTCATCATCCCGACGCTGAACGCCGCCACGGCGCTGCCCCCCTGCCTGATGGCGCTGGGCGAAGGGCTGCAAGAGGGGCTGATCCGCGAGCTGATCGTCAGCGATGGCGGTTCCACCGATACCACCCTCGCGACCGCAGAGGCCGCCGGCGCCCGGATCGTCACCGGCCCGGCCTCGCGCGGCGGCCAGCTCCGGCGCGGCGCCGCCCGGGCGCAGGGCGACTGGTTGCTGGTGCTGCATGCCGACACCAGGCTCGCCCCGGGCTGGACCGCGCCGGTGCTGGCGCATCTTTCCGGCGGTTCCGCCGCCGCCTTCCGCCTCCGCTTCGACAGCCGCCACCCGATGGCGCGGCTGACCGAAGGCTGGGCCAACCTGCGCAGCCGGCTGTTCCAGCTGCCCTACGGCGATCAGGCGCTGCTGCTGCCTCGCGCGCTCTATGACGCCGCCGGCGGCTATCCCGACCAGCGGCTGATGGAGGATGTGGCCCTGGCCCGCGCCCTCAAGGGCAAGATCACACTGTTGCCCGCCAAGGCGCTCACCTCCGCCGACCGCTACCGCCGCGACGGCTGGCTGCGCCGCGGCGCGCGCAATCTCGTCACCCTGGTCCGCTACGCCACCGGCACCCCGCCCGAGACCCTGGCGAAAGGCTATCACCGACGCTCCTGATCTTCCTCTTGCCGAAAATACCCTCGGGGGAGGCCGCAGGCCGG
>NZ_JARAML010000041.1:0-23615 GCF_028807375.1 Marinovum sp. PR37
TCCTGATTGTCGCGCTGATCTCACCCTGATTGTCGCGCTATAATCAACCGCGGATATAGGCCAGATCGCACGACCAGCCTCCCGAGAAGGATGAGGTGCAGGCAGAAGAACACCTGCCAGATCCAGACACCGGCGTCGTGGACATGACGCATCAAGCCTGCCAGTTGGAGCCTCTGCGCCTCAGAGAAACTGCCCAGCGGAACACTCCCATCTGCCAGGGCGAGGGACCCAGCGTGGAAGAACAGCATGGAACTCATCACCGCGACCATCATCAGCCGCGCGAAACAGGCGGCCAGGGCCAGTGTCGGGTTCACGGAGCGGAACATGAAATAGAGCATGGCAGAGACGAAGATCTCGGTCGTCATCATCACGAGATCTCCGATCAGGCCCGCATGAAACAGCCCGCGGTGGCGCGCGATGTTGTCGAAGGTCGCTGCGGGGTCGCCGGGCACATTCAGCATCACGGGCACGTAGAGGATCGAGAACCCGCCAGCCAGCGCGATAACAAGATAGAGTCCTCCGGTCAGGCGGGCATAGGGCAGGGATAAAGGGTCTTCGAAGGCTCGCATGGCAGACTTCCTTTCTGGTGTAGGGCGGCCCGGCTTCAGGCAGTGACTTTGTTGCGCGGAATAGGAGCCGGGGAAGCCAGCCCCGAGCCGGATGGCTGGTTGGCGCGCTGGCCGGCCCAGACCGATCCAAGGACGATCATCGCCCCGACAGCCTGCAAAAGCGACAGCGACTGCCCGAGCCAGACCCAGCCAAGCGCCACCGCAGTAACCGGGCTCATCATGCCGAGCATGGAGACGGCACCAGGCTCGAGCCGCGCCACGCCCCGGAACCAGATCGCATAAGTGGCGGCTGCGCCGACGAGACCGAGCCAAGCGAGACCAGCGAGGTTCGCACCGGTAAGCGCGGGCAGCGGCGGCTCCACAAGCAGGGCGACCGGCAACAGGATGAGGCCGCCTGCGGTCAGTTGCCAAGCGGTGAAGGTGAGTGCGGACACCGGCGGCTGCCATTTCCGGCTGAGGACCGTGCCTGCTGCCATGGACGCGGCTCCGCCAAGCCCGGCGAAAATCCCGATCGGGTCGAGCCGCGCTTCCGGGTTGATCAGCAGGAGGGCGACGCCAATGGCCCCGGTCGCCGCGGCTGCAACGGCACCCGCCCGGATCGGTGTGCCGAGCCAGCCACGCGCCATGCCGATGACCATCATTGCCTGAAGGGAGCCGAGCGTGGCCGCGACCCCTCCCGGCAACCGGTAGGCTGCAACGAAAAGGAGGACCCAGAACAGCGCAAAGTTGAAGCTGCCCAGCAGAAAGACGCGTCCAATCCAGGCGCGGCCTGGCAGGCGGTGTGTCACGGCCAGCAGCAGAAGTCCGGCAGGCAGGGCGCGAAGCACCGCCAAAGTAACCGGGTAGCCGTCTGGCAGCGCCTCGGTCGTCACGAGATAGGTGCTGCCCCAGATCGCCGGTGCCAGCGCTGTCAGGAATATGTCGGTTGTGCGGGACATGGGTCCATCCTCCTTGAAAGGCTCACCAGAGACGATTGAGGGGGATGCGCGGGCGATCAGGCCTGGGCGGCAGGCCGATGTCGCGCATCATGTGGGGCGGGAGGTCGGGCGGAAGGCGGCGAAAAATCCGGTCGGGGTGCGACCTCCACCTGCGGAAGAACGAGATGATCATAGCTGTTCTCCTTCACGCGGCCAGCCGGAGGGCCGTTCGCAGTTGCGCTGCGAGATCCTCGCGCGGCCCATTGACAAGCCGGGTGCCGGTCTCGCGGATGATCAGGGCGGGTATCGAGTGCACTTGCAAGCTGAGGGCATGCTGCCGGTCATTCTCGACAGCGCGTGCAGTTGCCGCATCGTTGAAGGCCTCGGCGAAGGCCGCGTCCCCGAAGCCCAGGTCGCGGGCGACATCCAGGACGGTGTCCGGGTCGGCAATGTTCCGGGCTCCGCTGAGATGGGCCAGCTGAAGCCTGTCGAACATGTCCCAGTGGGCCGATTGGCCCCCGATCCGCTCGGCCGCCTTGCAGGCGCGCGCGGCGGTCATCCCGTGCGGATAGTCGAACGGAGCCGCGCGCATCCCTTCAACATTGATGAGGTCGGGCCAGTCGCTGACCTGCCGACACACCTTCCAATGCTCAAGGATCGTCGCGCGAGCCTGGGCGGGGCTGCCCCAGCGCTCAGCCATTTCGGCCGGGCTTCCCTGGAGCACGAAGGTCCGGTGCCGGATTTCGAGGTCGAATTCCTCGGCAAGGCTGCGCATCCGCGACGAGATGTTGAAGCACCAGCAGCAGACGACGTCGTGAAAGAAATCAACTGTCAAGGTAGGCATCACGCGGCCTCCGCGTCGTGAACAGCCCCGCTCAGGTCGGCATTGGCAAGGCGCGCTGCGATCCGCGCCACATGCGCACCCTGAAAGCGCGCACCGGCCAGGTCGGTTGCCGTGGGCGCGCGCGAGCCATCCGCGCCCGCGATCGTGCCTGCGCCATAAGGCGCGCCGCCGACGATTGCCTCGCCCGTCTTCTGGCCGGCGAAGGTGTAGGGCATCCCGGCGATGAGCATCCCGAAATGCTGGAGCGGGATCTGGGTCGAAAGCAGCGTGGCCTCATGCCCGCCGTGCTGCGAGCCGGTGGAGGCGAAGACCGCTGCGACCTTTCCGACCAAGGCGTTCCGCGCCCAGAGCCCCCCGGCCTGGTCGAGGAACGACTTCATCTGCCCCGCCATCATGCCGAACAGCGTCGGCGTTCCGAAAATGATGGCGTCGTAGGATTCGAGATCCGCGGGCGAGGCGACCGGCGTATCGTCGGAAGCGAACCCTGCTGTCTTGCGAACATCTTCGGGCACTGTTTCGGGGACGCGTCGGAGCTCGACATGGGTGCCGGGAACCGACCGGGCACCGTCGGCCTCCGCTTCTGCGAGCGTGCGGACATGGCCGTAGCTGGAATAGTATAGAACGAGAACGCGTGTCATGTGATCCTCTCTGGCAGCGGTTTTCGATGCCTTGGAAGATCAGCGAAACGGCTCGCGGGAATAACCGGCGCGCTGTCACTTCATTCTTTACGTGGGTTGAATAATCTCAGCGATTGAGCGCCGCGCGCAGGTGTTCAAGGAAGGCTGTCACTTTGGCATCCATGCCGAGCCGGGATGCCGTTACTGCGAAGATCTCGGGTGACGGCAACTCCCACTCCGGGAGGACACGCACCAAATCACCCCGCGCTTCCGCCTCGTCCGAGACGAAGTCTGGCAAGGTGCCGATGCCATGTCCTGCCACCAGCAAGTCACGCAGGACAAGGCTGTTTCCGACCCGGACCGGTGGATCGAGTTCGATGGTCCGCATCCCCTCCGGACCGTGAAGCTCCCACGTGGCCAAATGGTCAGCCAGGAGGAAGCCGACAATCCGATGATCAGGGATCTCCTCTGGCGCCTCGGGACTGCCGACGTCTTCGAGGTAGGCCGGAGATGCAAAGATGCCTTGCCGCATGGTGCCGACCTTGCGCGCGACCAGGGCCGAATCCGGCATCGCGGCGCGAATGCGGATCGACAGGTCAAATCCGCCCTCAACCATGTCGACGACCCGGTCGTCGAGCGAGAGGGTCAGTTTCAGGTCCGGATACTCCTCAAGGAAACCTGGCAGGATCGGGGCGATGACGGTCTGTCCGAAGGAGCTGGAGGCGTTCACCTTCAGGTGGCCCCGCACTGCGCTTGCTCCCTCACGTATGCGCGTCTCGACGGTTCTTACTGCGTCCAGGATGTTGATGGCTTCGTCGTAGTAGACGCGGCCTGCATCAGTGAGGGACATTGACCGCGTGGTCCGCGTAAGAAGCGAACTGCCAAGGCTTTCTTCCAGCAGCTTGATCTCCCTGCTGAGGAGAGCCGGGGAAACACCCAGATCCTCAGCCGCACGCGCAAAGCTCCCGCGTTCGACAATGCGGCGAAAGGCATGCATGACTGAGAGCTTGTCCACAGGTCATTCTCCATGGTTGAGGCGTGCAGCGAGGAATATTCCTGCCTCCCTAATACCACCAAGTCGTCATTGCAGAACTGGAAACGTTGAATGGAGCCGTCGCAGGTTGTTCGCCGCGCCCTGCTCGAAACCCTGAAATGGGCGGACTCCGGTCGCTCGCTGCGGTGTCGCCGGACGGCCGCTTTGAGGCCGAGAGGATACTGGCAGCGTCAGCATGCTGCTTTGCGCCCAACCCGATCCTGGAAGAGATGGACAGGCTCTCTGAGGCGAGCCCGACGATCTTGTCCTACCCCTGATGCGGGGTATGCCCGGCCCCAAGCCTCAGCCAGGCTTGCCACGCACAGGCGCGACCGCATGGGCTTCGGCCGCCGCTGTGACGCGCCGCTCCAGATCATGCGCCTCGGCGACACCAACCGCCACCAACCGGCCCAACACCCGATCGATCTGCGTGCGCGCCGGGTGCCCAGGTTCGAGCAATCCCGGATCTTCGACAAGGCACGCCTCAAACCATTGCATGACGCGGCCGCCGACGCCCGCCGCGATCCACAGCTCCGGTGATGTCGTGCGACCGAACCAAGCTTCGACTGCGTCTAACAGAAAACCAAGATGGCGGGAGCGCGGCGCGACCAGCAGCAGGTTCATCGTGCAGCGCGCGACGAAGACCGTTGGCCCCCCGGGCAACATCGGGCGTAGTATAGGCAGAAACGGATCAACCCGGTCGAACACGGTCGGCACCAGATAGCTGTGCGTCCCAGTGATCGGCGAATATGTGTTGAACAGCATTTGCCCGATAACGCCACCGCTATCCAGGTCGATCCGAGCTTTGCTTGGATCGCGGATGCTCCGCCACCAGCTGAGCGTCATCAGCCGCGTGACAAGCTTTTCGCGCAGCGCCACCGGCCGTTTCGGCGCGCGGCTGGTGTGGTTAAAGTAGAGCACGTCTGCGGCATGCTGGACCGTCTGTGCAACCTCGGCAAACGGCGCGTCGGGCAGGTCGGTCACGAACAGCAGATCGGCGGCGAACGCCTCATCGTCTCCGTCGAGCAGCCGCTCGGCATAGAACGCGTAATAATGCAAATTCCAGTCATTCGGCTGGCGGCTGATCTCGGCATCGACCGCATAGCCCAGCCCATTCATTCGGCCCGTCCAGTCAGCATAGGCCGAGACAATCTCCCACCGCCAGCCGATCGCTTTCGCAGGCGCCGACTGGATCATCGCGAGCCAACGGGCCGCCGCCTGATGGTCGGTGTGAAGGATCGCCGCCGAAGGGTCGAGCGCCGTCTCCCGCCCGCCATCGGCCTCGAACTCTTCGGGCGTGACTGGTCCCGGCGATCGAATTCGTCTGGCCCTGCGCAGGCTCGGTCCCTCCTCGGGCCATGTGGGCCAATCCGGTTCCACGCCGCCATCAAGCCAAGCAAGCTCGCTCGTAACCGCTGCGTCGGACCGGGTGGCACGCTCTGCTTCGAACGCAGCCTGCGGCGCCTCGTCTTCCGGTTCGTAGCTCTTTCGACGATATGTCATGCTGGAAAAGGCCGCCCGCATCATCGCTTTGAGGAGACGCGGCTCGATCTCCAAGATGCGTGGGACAGCCGCCGCTACCGCGGTGGCTGCCACCCGATCCTGGCGTGTCGCGAGCGCGACCAGCGCATCGCGATCCGCGGTTTTCCTCAGCCGGGCCCAGAGATGGATCAGTGCGAGGATCGCGATCGCCGGGCGGTTGTAGCGCAAAGTATCGCGCGACCCGGTGCCTCGATCGGATTTCTCCTCAAGCGTGATCCCGATAACTTCCCGCACCCAGGCTTCATGTGCTGCCAGCAGCGCATCGTCGCCGTCACGCGCGACGAGCAGCGCCGTCGTGATCAGCCGCGTTACGCGCGAGTTGAGCGCGTCAGTATCGCTGCCATCGGGCACGCCGCCCTCGGCATAGGCGACTGCGTCGCGTGCGGTTTCGGCCGTCGCATACTTCTTGCCATCGACCGCCAACGAAATGCGCGCTTCCATCTCGCTCGTCTTAACCGACACATCGCGCTTGGCTTCGAGCGCCGCGAAATGCGCCGCCTCCTCCGGCGGCGACCGGTATTCGAGATTGCCGTCTTCTCGCTTGAACCAGTTCGCCCTGGTGAGGACGTTGAGTGCATGACGGCCGGCGAACTCAGGGTCGCTCAACGTCGCGTGCGCGGCATAAGGTTCGAGCGTCTCGACCGCCGCCGCGAGCGCTGCCCGCAACGCATTGCCGACTGGCTCGTCGGCCAGAAAATTCTGCAAGGTGTCGATCAGCGAATAGCCGCGCGAGGGTCTTGCCTTCAGATCGGCCATACGCACCGGACCCTTCGGCTCGTCCTTCAGTCCCAGCGTATCCAGCCCCGACCCCACCTGGTCATGAATCTGCCGGGTGCGATCTTCGGCAAGGAGCTGCGGGCTCGCGAGAAACGGCGCGAGCGCTACACGCGCGACATTGCCGTGCGACAACAACACGTCGATCGCGATGAGGAGATAGGCAGCCGCGCTGCCCTCTGGGCCCAAAATGTCGGCGAGCACGGCCTCGACCGGATCACCATCATCGAGCCGCTTCTGGCTCCACGCTTCGAGCGCGAGCAGCCCGGAAGCGGCGGCATAATCGTCACCGTTGCCCCGCGACCAGCCATAGGTCCAGCCCCAGGGGAAGAAGCGCGGCCCCTCGCCAAAGTCGACCGTGATGCCGACTTCGCCTGGCTCGCGCCCGTCGGTGTGAAAAGCTATCGCTTCATCGACAAGCCCCCGGATTAACGCCAGGCCTTCAGTCGGCGCCGCGTTCAGCAAGTCGAGAAACGGCGGCTGCGCGGGCGATGGCGGCAGATAGTCGCTATCGGCAAAGCTAAAGGCGTCCCGCATCACGCGGTCCCTTCGAGCCCGCCCACAAGTATTATCGATCAAGCTCGCTTGGACCATCACCGCCAGTTCGGCTGGCGCGACGGGAGCGAGCACGCTCGAGAACTGGCGCAATTCCTCCATCTTGTGATGGTCCCCGTTGCCCGTGATTGCGGTAAGATAGGCCTTGAGGGCATCGGGCGCGAAGGACCCGAGCAGCATCGCCATTTGCCGGAGTTTTTTGATCCTCTGCTGCGCGTCGCCTGACCAGCGCGCGTGTCCCTCAATCCCGGGGATCGTGACTGGCATGTCGCGCAGATCGAGCTGGCACAGCCAGTCGAACAGTAGCCGGGCCGTTCGCTCGGCAAGCGACGGGAGCATCTTGAGGAAAAAGATTTGTATCTCGACCAGCTCAACTACGGCGTCGATCGACGACATTGGCACCTCGGCGGCGTGATCAAGTATCCAGCGCAGCACCAGGACCGACGATCCCGTCACGTCGGCCCGAAACGAGCGCGGGAGGTTGACCTTCGATCCATCGGGCAATGTGATGATGTCGGCTGCCGCCTGCGTCTCGACCGCGACGAGCGTCGTCGACAGTTCGGTCAAAAGTGCGCCGCCCTCGGCGAGGAGCGAGGCGCCCGACTTTTCAAGCAGATCAGTCGCGACTTCGGACCTGACCAGCGCGAGGATCGCTTGTCGGCGCCAAGAACCGTGCGCGCTCGGAGGCGACAGGTGCGCGAGCAGATCGTGCCAGGCACTCACATCCTCGCCGGTCTCGAGCGCGAGCCGCGCGGCGATCTCGATACCGCGGGCGACGCGCGGCGACACGGGTCCGGCCAGGTCGAACCCTCCCAGGCGGGACGGGTCTTCGGTAAGGTAATTCCCGATCGCCCAGTCGCGCAGCACGTCGTGATTGAAATCGAGTCGGTCGGGCCGGACCTCGCGGAGCGACTGAGCACCGAGTAGATGGTTTCGCGCGGACGAATCCTCATCGAGATCGATTCCGGCGTCGCCCTTGAGCGCGGCGGTCGCCAGTGCTCTGAAGATTCGCTGCGCTGCCCGCACTTCGGCCGTCGGCGCGCCATCGGCGCCGATCCACCAAAGCTGCGCAAGCTCGGCCTCAGTTCGGACCAACGCGGCGCTCGGTTCGCGGAGCAGTCGCGACAAACGGTAGAGGTTGCGGGCGAGTTGCGCTGCGGGATGGCCGGCATCGAGCAGCGTCCGCAGTTCGGGCGCCTGATCGGTCAGGATCGCGACTTCTTGGTCCGACAGCGCTCCAACCGTGACCGCGTGCATACCCCCCAGTGCGGTCGAGATCCGGTCGTCGAGCCATGGGATGGCGTCGCTGGCGCCGGTCTGCCGCGCCGTCGCGATCACAGTGAAGCCGGGTATGGCGCCGGCGGCCCGCAACAGCTCGCTGATCGTGCGCTGGCGCCCCGCATCGTCAACCATGTCGATGCCGTCAATGAAGAGGTAAGCGCCGCCGCTCGCTGCCAGATCGGTCAGGAAGGCATCCGCCGATCCGGGAATGCCGAGCGCGTTCGCCAAATACAACCAGCCGTTCGGGGGCGTCGCCTCACGGTCGAGAACGATGATCGGGGCATTTGCGGCAACGCGCTCGGCATAGTGGCGTAGCACCCAGGATTTGCCGACGCCGGTATCGCCGCGCACGACGATGAAGCGCTGCGTCTCTACCGCGTCGTCGAGCGCCGCGACCGCTGCCAGCCGCGGCAGCATCACGCCCGCGACGCTCGTTCCGATATGCGAGAGCGTGTTTTGCGAGAGCTCGGCGAGCTGCTCACGGGCCGGGCCGTATTCGGGGTCGCCAGCCAGCTTGAAATCGGCCTCGGCGAGGTTGGCTTTAAGTGCAGCGGTATTGATCTCGCCGCCTCGCGTGCCGGTCTGGATCGAGAGATCGACGAGGCGACTCCACAATGCCTCAGCGCGCGCGACCTGCTCGTCCGCCAGCGCCATCCGCGCGAGCGCCAAGCCGTAGGTGCGAGCGATCGGCGCGCTCGCCTCGAAATCGAATTCGAGGATCAGTATCCGGCGCAGCAGTCGCCAGATCGTCTCATTTTCGTCGGCGACGCCGCCTGCGGCAAGATGCTCGCGCGTCGTCTCGACGAACTTGCGCATGTCATCGTTCGCCACGCCCGTGGCCTTCAGGCGGGTGAAAAACTCGTCCGCTGTTGCCGCGCTGCGCGCCCAGCCCAGCACGTCTTGATATGCACCCGATATCTTGCGGCTGGTCCGCTGCGTGGCTATCCCGAACAGATGGCGCTCTGCCGGGACGTCCCCGATTGTGCTGCTGGCAATCTGTAATGCGACATCCTTGTAGACCGGGTCCTTCGGCGAGAACTGGATATCGCGCTTCGACTGGATTTCGAGTAGCGTATCACCGCTGGCGCCGACGCCCATGATGATGAGATCGTCGAGCTTGAACCCTTGCTCAACGCCTTGGAAGCGCACGCTCGTGACGCGCGCGGACGGCAGCCCCGGCGCCCGGTTGCCGGTCAGAAGCGCGAGCAGATATAACGCCCCGAGCTCGCCCTCAATGTAGGCGCCTGCCGCGCCGCGCGATGCCGGGCTTGAGCCATGTTCGGTGTCGGAGCTAATTTCTGCTTTTTCCATCCCACAGATGTGCAAACGATCGCCCGCGTGGTCAAGCGAAACGGGCGTTCGCGGGGAGTTGGTTGAACTGACGCGGACCGATTGTTAACTGGCCTACCTTCTATCTCAGTTTATGTCGGCGCGACCAGACATCGTCAACTTTGAGGTTTTCGCACCAAAAGCCGCGCTTCCAATAGCAGTCGGTTCAGTGCGTTCGAACGAATTGCAGCTTTTGGAATCGGCTGTGGCGGCCTGGAATGACCGGCATGGGGTGCGAAGCGGACGTTGCCTTTGAGGATGTCGTGTGTCCGCTTCGGGCCGTTCGCGGCGCTCCGACTGTTCTGGGCGGTGAGCAGCCTTTCGCTGCGCGTGCAGCAGACGTCGGCTTTACATCGCGATCGGTTAGGGCTTTTCGGCCAAGGCGAGTTGCTTTCGATAGTCGCCCAACCGCGCTTTGGCATTGGTATCGACCAGGTCGCCGAAAGGCCTACTTTGGCTTGGAAACGTTGGTTTTCCGACCAAACACCACGCTACAGCCTCGGGACGCTTTCGTGCCCAGGGTCCAAAGCGGTGCAGATGCGGTGTGCGTTGCTGTCAAAATCCTACAACGGCACCTGAAGCCCTGACTTTACCCGGTTTACAACAACGTTCGAGTGAAATCGCCGGATATTCGGATTGTCGGTGAAAACCTGTCGGCTGAACTCCTCATACGCCGCCATGTCCGCGGCCGTGACGATGAGAATGAAGTCGGTATGCCCTGTGACGTAGTAGCATTGCTGCACGTCATCGAGAGCCAGCATGGAGCGGCGAAACTCATCGAGGAGATCCGTGCGTTCGCGTTCCAGCTCGACCTCGACGATGAAGGTCATGGGGCGGCCCACCGCCTTCGGGGACAACACGGAAATATCGGCCTCGATAATCCCCTCATCGCGAAACCGCTTCATGCGCCGTTGAACGGAAGACCGCGAAACGCCGATACGTTCCCCCAGCTCATCAGCCGACAGCCGGTTGTTGCGCTGAAGAATCTCCAGAAGTCTCTTGTCGGTTGCGTCGAGGGAGTTTGGCAACTTGCTCGCCTGTGGGGATGGAATTGATGCGTTCTGCTCGCCAGTTTAAGTGCTTTTGGACAGTTCGCCCAGCTTTTTCCCGTATCTTGCCCAAGAGATCAAACCTGTTCACCGAAAGCCAGACCCATGAGAAAATTGCCAGGACTCTCCGAGACGCACATCGACCACCGCGCCTATCCGCCGGGGGTGGCCTACATGGATGGTCAATACCTGCCGATGAAGGAGGCGAAGCTTTCGGTTCTGGACTATGGTTTTCTCCACTCGGACGCGACCTATGATGTGGTCCATGTTTGGGCAGGCGCGTTCTTCCGGCTCGAGGACCACCTGAACCGCTTCTTTCGCGGCATGGAAGAACTGAACATGTCCATCACGTATGACAAGGCGCAGACAAGGGAGATCCTCCACAACTGCGTGGCGCTGTCCGGGCTGAAAAGCGCCTACGTCGAGTTCATTTGCACGAGAGGCACATCCCCAACATTCAGTCGTGACCCGAGAGAGGCCGAGAACCGCTTCATCGCCTTTGCCATTCCCTTCGGGTCCGTGGCCAACGAGGACCAGATGGAGCATGGCCTGCATCTGGCGGTGACGGATGTCCTGCGCATCCCGCCGGGCTCGGTTGACCCCACGGTCAAGAATTACCATTGGCTGGACATGGTCAAAGGGCTCTACGCTGCATATGCGCGGGGCGCGGACACGGCAGTTCTGATCGATGGCATGGGCAATGTGTCTGAAGGCCCCGGATTCAACATCTTCGTGGTCAGGGATGGCGAGGTTTCAACGCCAGTTGCCAGCGTCCTGTTAGGCGTGACCCGCCAAACCGTTTTCGACATCTGTTCGGGAATGGGAATCCCATGTCATGCTCGGGATGTCTCTGTCGAAGACCTGACGGGGGCCGACGAGGTCTTTGTCACCTCAACGGCAGGAGGCGTCATGCCGGTCACTCGGATCGACAACAAACCTGTCGGGGCGGGGGGTGTTGGAGGATTCTCGAAAAAGATGATGGCTGAGTATTGGGGGATGCATAACGATGACAGCTTTCGCGAGGCTGTCTCCTACCCGTGAGAGCCGCAAATGCACGTAGCGCAAATGTCGCCATTGCTGGGCCGCGCTGCGGCACTGCAACCCTGCGGCTGCGCGCCGCTCAGGTCCCGGTCCGTTCAGTTCTCATTGCCCCGCCAGCAACAACGGAGAAGGGTCCTACCTACACTTCCTCAAGGTAAATGGCTAAGAGAGCCTGGTGGTTAGATTTGTGAGAACTTTCAATCATCGCCACTAATATTCAAGCCCGGCACCCTTGTCGCCGGAGGCGGCGATCCTTTTTTGCACAAGGACCAAAGCCAGCGCGATGCTAAGCCCAACAGCGTCGGTCACCCAGCCGCCGGCGATCATGGTCAGCCCGCCAATAGCGAGCGCGCCACGCACCCAGCCGTTGGCGGGGCCGAAGAACCACCCCTGCACGGCACAGGAGAGCAGGTAGACGCCGATGATGGCAGTTACCGTGATGTGGATGATCTCGAAAGTGGAGCCGTTCAACAGCATCGCCGGGGAGTAGAAAAACATGTAGGGCACAACAAACGCGGCAAGACCGATCTTGAAGCTCTCGACACTGGTGCGAATGGGATCGGACCCAGCCAGCGCCGAGCCGGCATAGGCGGCCAGAGCCACGGGCGGCGTGATCGCTGACATCACTGCAAAGTAGAAGATGAAAAGATGGGCGGTCAGAGGCGCGACGCCGAGGTTGATGACACCAGGAGCGATAACGCTCGCAGCCACCGCATAGGCCGCTGTGGTTGGCATACCCATTCCAAGGATGATCGAGACGATCATCGCAAAGAACAGCGCGAGGATCTGGCTCTGGTCGGCCAGCGTCAGAAGCACCGTTGAAAACCGCGAACCGATGCCTGTCAGTGCGATGACTCCCACGATAATGCCTGCTGTAGCACAGACGGCTACCAGCTGAAGCACCATACGCGCGCCATTGTCCAACGCTTGAAATAGCTGGCGCGGTCCCATGCGATGCGGCGTCAGCCAGGATACCACAGCGGCGGTGATCATCGCCAGCGTGCCGCAGCGGATGACCGAATAGCCCGCGAAGAGGGCATAGATCAGCACCACGATGGGCAGGAAAAGGTAGACCTGCCGGATTAGTTTCGCCAACTTGGGCAACTGGTCGCGCGGCAGGCCCATCATGCCAGCCTTTTTCGCCGCGAGATCGACCATGAAGTAGACGGAGATGAAGTAGAGGATCGCTGGAATGATCGCTGCATAAACGATCTCCATGTAGGAGATGCCAGTGATTTCGGCCATGATGAAGGCCCCGGCGCCCATGATCGGCGGCATGATCTGGCCACCCGTAGAAGCTGCTGCCTCGACGGCTGCCGAGGTCTGCGGCCTGTAGCCGACTTTCTTCATCATTGGTATGGTGAGCGAGCCTGTAGCGACCACGTTGCCGGCGGAGGTCCCGTTGATCATCCCCATCAGACCGGAGGCGAAGATCGCCACCTTCGCCGGCCCACCACGACGGTGTCCCGCGGCGGCAAAGGCGAGGTTCACGAAGTATTCTCCGACCCGCGTGGTCTGGAGAAAAGCTGCAAAGACCACAAAAAGAATGATGTAGGTCGAACTGATCGCGATCGGCGCGCCGAGCACACCGTTGTCGGTAAAGATGTAAGAGAAGAAGCGCTTCACGTCGTAGCCGCGATGCTCGAAGATCCCGGGCAACCAAGGTCCGGCGAAGGCATAAGCCACAAAGACGCCAGCAATGATGACAAGGGCGAGCCCGGCCAGCCTGCGGGTTAGTTCTATAATTAGCAGAACCCCGGTGATCGCCGACCACATGTCGCCCGGAAGTGCCATGGGCATGCCTGCGCGTAGTTGTAGCTGGCGGGCGAAGAAAATCAGATAGGCGATGGCTGCTACGGCCGCGGCGGCAAGCAACACATCGCCCGGGGCGAAGCGCGACCGGTCACGGTGGGGAAAGAGCCAGCCGTGCAAGATGGCGAGAGCCGTGCCGGCGGTAAGCGGAATGCCAAATGTAGACATCGCCCATGCAGGAGGTAGCATCTCGCCCATGATCCGTCCGTTTATCCAGATCGCGGCAACTCCGGCCAGACCGTAAAGGATTCCGGCGCCGCCGACCCAAAGGAGCGCTCTCGATAGCAGCCCACCAGACTGACCCTCCGCCTCGGCCCCAATGAAGGGAGAGGAGCCAAACAGCAGGAACCCAAGCAGCAGCCCGCCCCCTACGTGGGTTAGCCGGTAGGCCCATGTCTCAAGCGGATAGACATTCATCACCAGCAGGTGGAAAACAGTATAAGCTACGCACATAATTGCGACGAGCGCGTTGCGACGACCTTCGAAAAGCCGCTGGTTCCCAGCGACTGGGTCCGCGTCGACGCTGGCACGGGCCAGTTCCTGCTCGATGTTGGATTGCGCGGTCTCTGCATCGTGGACGTCTTGAGAATGGGTCATCGCGGGTCCCTGTTCCTTTCTGGGTCAGAACGAGAGCGGGCGGCGGGTGTGCGCCGCCGCCCGTTTCGAGATCAGTCGAAGGATGAAAGCTTTATTCGACTTTCGGCACTTCGTAGCCGTTTTCCTCGAACCAGCGGGCGGCACCCGGGTGAAACGGGATCACGGTGTTGAACTGCACGTTTTCTGGCAGGGTGTCTTTGGCCGCGGCGTGGTTGGTCACCATGCGGTCGTTGTTTTCCATCGCCAGTTTCGTGATCTCATATGCGAGGTCCTCGGGCATATCCTGATGAGCGATGGCGAAGTTCCACAGCGAGGTAGTCTGCAAGGGTTCGGGCTGGTCTTCATAGGTGTCCGCGGGGATCGTGAAATCCGACATCGCCGGGACAATCTCCTTCATCTTGCTGAGGGTGTCCTCATCCATTGAGAGGAAGCGCACGTCGTTCTCAACAGCGAGCTGGCTATAGGCACCCGTTGGCAGGCCCGCAGCATATACGAATGCGTCAATCAGCCCGTCTTTGAGCTGGCCAGCAGTGTCCGAGCCGCCGGCATTAGAAACAGTCACATCGTCATAACCGTCGGCGTTTTCAAAGAAGCGGGTCCAATAGGTGGCCGAAGTGCCGCCCGCCGGTCCGACGCCGACGCGCTTGCCCTGAAGGTCTTGGAAGCTTTCGATGTCGGAGGACGCCAGAACAGCTGCCTGTAGTGGCGTTTGATACATCGGGAACAGCGCGCGGACATTTTCGTGCGGCACGCCCGGCATCAGTTGGCTCTCACCGCGCCGAGCCTCATCGGCTGGCCCGAGGGTGACGAAGCCAAGCTGATGTTCGCCCGTCTCGACCAAGGTCACGTTTTGCACGGGACCGCCAGTGATTTCGGCGCCTGCGTTTATGCCCAGCTCTTGGCTGATCATTGCGCCAAAACCCGAACCATACCCAAAATAGGTGCCGCCTTGGCTGCCGGTCCCGATCGTGATGCTGCTCGGCCAGCCTTCCTTATCTTGCGCAGCCGCTGGCACAGCCAGGGCACAGGCCGCTGCGGCGATAAATGCCGTAAATTTCATGAGAGATCCTCCTCTACGATATCCTCCCGGACGGGCCTATCAAAGGCGCATCCTCCCCGGAAAAAGTGACGCAAATGACCCTCGCGAGACAATTCTCTACGGAGTATATTCAGTTATGATATAATTTAGGCAGAGGCTTCGATTTCATTCAGTTGAGTTTCGAGCTGATCCATCAGGGCGTCGCGTTCCGGATCGCGCGTATTTCGCGTCCAAGCCGCCGCGAGGATGAGCTTCGGTTGCGGAGCGGTATCCTGTGCGCATAGCGGAAGGAAACGCACGCCCTGCACCCGCAGTCGAGACGTCCACCGCGGCACGATCGCCAGCCCGCTCCCTGAGGCGACAAGGTTTACGATGGTTTGCTTTTCCTCGGCGATCTGCGAGATGCGCGCCGTTAGTCCAGCCCTCAGGAACAGCGTAATCGTGAGATCATGCGAATGTGGACGCGAGCGCCGGTCTGGCACGATCAGCGGTTCATCCGCCAGATCGGTAATCTCGATCTGTTCTCTCCCGGCCAGACGGTGATTGGCCGGAAGGGCTACGACCGCAGTTTCGTGAAACAGGGTCCTAAAAACAAGCCTGCTGTCTCGAACGTCCGGGGGCCGGCAGAAGGCAATGTCCAAGCTCCCGCTTAGTAGCTTCGGCAGAAGATGAATTGTCTTCTGCTCCACTATCTGGATTTCCAGATCAGGGTGTGCCGTTCGCATCGGCGGCAGGATTTGTGGGAGTAGTCCCGCGGCTGCGCTGTCGATTGCTCCGACGCGCAAGACATGCGTCCGGGAAGCGCGCACGGCCCGCACCTTTTCCTCAAAGGCGACCATCTGAGCCAGCACGGTTCGGGCATCTTCGACGACCGCTTCGCCTGCTTCCGTGAGAGCAACATCTCTTGTGGTCCGCCGGAAGAGCTCTACTCCCAAGCGGTCTTCCAGCTGCTTGACCTGACGGCCAAAAGTCGCCGGGAGAATACCCAAGTCCTGCGCAGCATGCCCGAAATGGAGCTTTTCGGCCGCGGCCAGAAAGCATCTTAGCTGCATCTCATTCATTATCGGTTCCAACATTATATATCATATGTGTATATAATTACCGTCGAATTGAGCTGTCCAACAAAATTCCAGTAACGTCTCCACAAACAGCATTCCGCGCGAGGAGGAAGACGATGACGGCCGTTCATGAGGGGGGCACGAAAGACCAAGCCCGCGAAACAAGCCCACAGCAGAAAACCTATCGGATTGCTTCGATCCCCGCTGACGGAATCGGCCCCGAGGTGATTGCCGCGGGTCTACAGGCGCTGGAAACGCTCGCGCGCCGCGATGGCGGTTTCAAGCTTGATGTGACCGAGTTCGACTGGGGCTCGGACCGCTACAAGAAGACCGGAGCGCTCATGCCCGAAAACGGGCGCGATCAACTAAAGGATTTCGACGCGATCTTCTTTGGCGCGGTAGGAGCGCCGGACGTGCCTGACCACGTTACCCTCTGGGGTCTACGCCTGCCAATCTGCCAAGGTTTTGACCAATACGCCAACGTGCGCCCCACTAAGATTCTGCCCGGTATCTCCTCACCCCTGGCCGGTGTCGGACCCGACGACCTCGATTGGGTGATCGTGCGCGAAAATTCCGAGGGTGAATATTCTGGCGTTGGCGGACGCGCGCATCGCGGGATGCCCGAAGAGGTGGCGACGGAAGTTTCAATCTTCACCCGCACCGGCGTCGAACGAATCATGCGCTATGCCTTCGAATTGGCCCAGTCTCGCCCGCGCAAGTTTCTCACAGTGGTCACCAAGTCAAACGCACAACGCCACGGCATGGTGATGTGGGACGAGATTGCAGCCGAGGTCTCAGAAGACTACCCGGACGTAAGCTGGGACAAGATGCTGGTCGACGCCATGACCGTGCGGATGGTCAAGAATCCCAAGAGCCTCGACACTATCGTGGCGACAAACCTTCACGCCGATATCCTGTCGGATCTGGCAGGGGCGCTGGCAGGCTCTCTCGGCGTTGCCCCTACGGGCAACATCGACCCACAGAGACGATTCCCTTCGATGTTTGAGCCGATCCACGGTTCGGCATTCGACATCACGGGCAAGGGCATCGCCAACCCGGTAGCGACCTTTTGGACCGCAAGTCAGATGCTTGAGCACCTTGGGGAAGCTGAGGCGGCTGTCCGCATGATGCGCGCGGTAGAAAAGGTTTGCGCCGATGGAGTTCTGACCCCTGACGTTGGCGGCAGCGCAACGACCCAACAGGTCACCGACGCTGTCTGCGAAGCGATCCGCGGCGACAATATCTGAGCCGTTGAAATGAGCCTTAGCGCCCCAGAACGTTTGCTTCGCGAAATGCTGGACGCAGCTATCAAGGCGGCCGATCCGGGCGAGGTATTGGCCAAATACCTTCCCGAGAAACCTAAGGGCCGCTGCATTGTTGTCGGAGCCGGGAAGTCTGCGGCATCCATGGCGCGTGCGGTGGAACGGGCATGGCCTGACGTCGATCTGTCGGGTCTCGTGGTCACCCGCTATGGCCACACTGTTACGACCGAGCACATAGAGGTGCGCGAAGCCGCGCATCCGGTGCCTGATGCCGCAGGAGCCGCCGCGGCACATGAGATCATGAAGATCGCCGCCAAGGCCGGTCCCAACGATCTTGTGCTCGCTCTGATCTCGGGCGGGGGCTCCGCACTCTTTTCCATGCCTGAACCGCCTCTCACCCTGGCCGACCTTATCGACGTGAACCGGCTTTTGCTTGCCTCCGGCCTTTCTATCAATGCAATGAACTGCGTGCGCCGGCGGCTTTCTCGTATCAACGGCGGCGGCCTTGCACGTGCAGTGAAAGATGCGCGGCTCGTAACACTCGCGATCTCGGACGTGCCTGGCGACCACCCCGCAGCCATCGCTTCCGGTCCCACCGTCGCGGACCCTACAGCCGAGAACGACCTGTCGCATTTGGCTGGACGGCTTGGCCCTGGTTTACCAGAAGGTGCCCGAAAGCTGCTGGCGACCCCCTCTACTTTGCCGCAAATGCAGTCGGATTTTCGCTTCATCGCGACGCCGCAAGCCTCCTTGCAAGCGGCCGCCCGCATCGCGGAAGCCTATGGTGTCACCACGGTGCTTCTGGGCGACGCATTGGAAGGTGAGGCGCGCGAGCTCGGCACCATGATGTCCGGTATTGCGGCTTCGGTTGCCAAGAATGGGACACCGGCCGCAGCGCCTGCGGTGCTAATCTCCGGCGGTGAGACTACGGTCACGATTGGGCGGGATACCCCAGGGCGTGGCGGGCGGAACACGGAATTCCTACTCTCTCTTGCTATAGCGCTGGAGGGCAATCCTCGTATCACCGCGCTCGCGGCCGATACTGACGGAATCGATGGCACTGAGCCTGCGGCCGGCGCCATTATTGGCCCGGATTTCCTGCGCCGGGCGGCGAAACTCAGAATTTGCCCCCGAGATCATCTCTCTGCCCATGACAGCTTCACGGTATTCGAGCGGCTTGATGCACTCGTTGTTACTGGACCGACCTTAACCAACGTGAACGACTTTCGGGCGATACTGGTGGCGTAGGGGCAAGCGCTCGAAGACAACAGCGGCTGAGTTATTTGTCACTTCAACAGCCGGTGGGACATGCCGGTAACCAAGATCGACAAACGACTGGTTGGGGCTGGGGTCATCGGGCGCCTACCGCGAATGATAGTGGATGAGTAATGGGAACTGCATGAAGACGACAGCTTCCACGATACGGGCTTTTGTCCGGAAGAGCCCCGAATATCTTGAGTTCCTTAGGAAATCTGCCAGTTGACCTGAGCCGCAGCCCCGTCCGGGGTTGAGACCAGCCCAGATTTACGCGCAACGCGAACGTCGGCAATGCTGGGCCGCATTGCAGCATTGCAAATCGTGGCTGGATGTCGGCTCTGGGCCGTGAGAGTCACCCAACACAAGGGGCGGGAAGCAGCCATTTGCTGCATCTGCAACGAACATCCGCTTCACATCGGTGGCGGAAAGGATTTCCTGGCCAGCATTAGTTGCTCCCTATAGCTTTCCAGCCGCGCGTTGGCATTGGTGTCGATCGCCAGAATAACCGCCATCATACCGATGGTTGCGATCAGGCTTGCCCGCCAAATCGGAGCCCCGACAAAAGGTATCGCCAGCGCGGAGGCGGCGATAATCAGCGGGATCACCCTGAACACCGCGATCCGGTATTCGTTCAACACCCTGTCGGCACGCGCGATCTCGTCTGCGACGAAACCGGCGGCATCGGTGGCGTAGGCCGCAGGGAAACTCGTCAGCCGGGTTTGGCTGGGGATGAACAGGCCGACCCCGATGATTAGGATCAGCGTGCCCGCGACCAGCATGGGAACGACATAGGCTCTTGCCACGTCGGTCCTGCCTATCTGCCAGAAGCCCAGGCTTGCCAGAAGGAAGGACAAGCCGAAGAGAACGAAGAAGGCGGAGGAGAGCATTTCGGCTCTCGTCCAGTCGGTAGCAGTTTTCAGGATGTCCACGTTTTCGGCCCTCATCAGTTGCACTGCCCGGGAGTGGAGGAGCGGCGCGACGGGTCGACCGACCCAAGCCCGGCCTATTCTGTCTTGGCAAGATTGCGAGGCTCTTACAGGCTCCAGCTGAACCCGGTGCCCTTCTCGGATCGCTCCCACAACCTGACCATCACCGGCTTGTCGTGTGCGTGCGCATTCAGCGTGCCACGGCCGACGGGACCGACGAACTCCCTGGTGCCTGTAGGGCCGTAGAGCGCGCGCTCTTCGGTCAGCGCCTCTTCTGCGGCGCACATGACCTCCGGGTAGGCTCCCTGTTCGGCGGTCTGGACCATCGGCGTCTTGGTCATCAGCCACCAGATGAGTCGCATCGTCCGGCTGCCGCTCGTCGAGATCAGCGAGGTCGCCGATGATCCGGGGTGGCAGACGAAGACCTTCACCCCCGTCCGCCCGGCCGCGGCCAGCCGGTCCTGAAGCTCGTAGGCGAACATCATCTGCGCCAGCTTGCTTTGGGAATAGGCGGTGTTCGCGCCGTAGCCTTGTTCCCAGTTCATGTCGTCGAAGCGGATGGTCTTCAGCCCCATGTTGTAGCCGAGACTGGCGACGACGACGATCCGGCCCTGCGACTGCTCGATCCGGTCGAACAGCATCCCGCACAGGGTGAAGTGGCCGTAATGGTTGGTGCCGAGTTGGCTCTCGAAGCCGTCGGGCGTCAGCTTACGGGTTGGGACCTGGGCGATGGCGGCGTTGCAGATAAGCGCATCGATACGCGGGGTGGTTTTCAGCACCTCTTCGGCCGCCATGCGGACGGATGCCTGCTCCGCGAGGTCCATGCGGATGAAGCGCACGGGCGCTTCGGCACCGAACTCCTGTTTCAGCTCCTCCACGGCGGCGGCAGATTTCTCGGCGCTGCGGTTCAGCATCACCACCTCCGCGCCCTTGCCCAAGAAGATGCGGGCCGCCTGGAAGCCCGCGCCGGCGTTGGCGCCGGTGATGACATAGGTTTTGCCGGTAAGATTGCCGAGGCGCTCGGGCGTCCAGCCTCTCTGTCCGAAAGTAAGGTCAGCCATGGTCTTCTCCATTGATCGGGGCGCCGTCGGCGCTTGTGTTGGTAAACCGCGGTGTTTACATATAAGCGGGTGGCAGATGTGTAAACCATGATGTTTACATTTTTCGCGGTGCGGGAGGTAGGAACGATGAAGCTGACTGAGAAGAAACGAAAAGATATTCTGGAGGCGGCAATCCAGGAGTTCCGCGAGCAGGGCTTCCCGGCCGCGCGGGTGAACCGGATCGCGGATCTGGCAGAGGTGTCGAAGCGCACGCTCTACAAGCATTTCGAGAGCAAGGAGCTGCTCTTCGCCGCTATCACCGACATCCTGCTCGAGGAAATCGCGGCCGTGCCGAAACTGCACTTTCAGCCCGACCTGCCGCTACGCGAGCAACTGACCGGGGCAGTGCGGGACCACGTCGGCCATCTGACCGGCGAGCAATACATGGGCTTGAACCGGCTGGTCATGTCGGAACTCTTGCGCGATCAGGAGCTGGCGCAGGCCTTCTTTGCCAAGGCCGCGATGCAGGACGGTCCGATCTCGGGGCTCATCGGTGAGGCGATGCAGGCGGGCGCCCTGCGCGAAGCCGTGCCCGGCTTCGCCGCAGGCCAGCTGCTGTCGATGGTGAAGCATTTCCTGGTCTGGCCGCAGTTCCTGATGGGGGCGAAGGCCGAGGCCGACCCGGATGCCGTCATCGCCGATTGCGTTGACATGTTCCTGGCCCATTACATCCCGAAGGACTAACGGCGCTCGTGATCGATGCCATGAGGCCGGGCGGCGTCATGGACTGACGTCGCCCGGCCGTGCGAAGATGGCTTTGAGAAGAGACGTCAGCCCGCGATGGCAATCCCGATCTTGCCCATGTGGGACTTTTCGAGAAACGCCTCCTGCGCCGCGCGCAGATCGCGCAGCGCGTAGGTCTCCGCGAGAACAGGTCGGATCTCCCCCCGCTCAATATAGTTCACAAGGTCGGTGAAGACTTCCAGGTCTTGCCGGGTGCTGCCGATCAGTGTCAGGTCCTTGAGATAGAGCGTGCGCAGGTCCAGTTCCACAATCGGACCGGCGATGGCCCCCGACGTGACGTAGCGGCCGCGCACCGCCAGAGCGTCGAGCAATGCGGGCCAGCGCGGTCCGCCGACGAGGTCGAGCACGACGTCGAAAGCGTCCTCCGGCACAGCGTCCTCGCGTGCCAGAATGGCGTCAGCACCGAGCGCACGCAGGTCGTCCGCCTTGGCCGGGCTGGTTACCGCCGTTACTTGCGCGCCGCGCCGTTTGGCAAGCTGCACCGCCGCCGAGCCGACGCCGCCGGAGGCGCCCGTGATCAGCACCCGCTCGGCGCCCAGTCCCGCGCGCTGGATCATCCCCTCGGCGGTCGAGAAGGCGCAGGGGAAGGAGGCGAGTTCCACGTCCGAAAGCGGGCTGTCGATCCGCAGCGCATGTTCGCTCTCGATCGAAGTGAACTCTGCGAAGCCGCCGTTGCGCTCCGAGCCGAAGGTGACGAGCGCGGCCTCATCGCCGCCCGCGGGCCGGTGCATTGGCTGCACCAGCACCCGCTCGCCAATGCGGGCCGCATCCACCCCGTCGCCGACCGCGACGATCTCGCCACAGCAATCAGCGCCCTGAATGCGCGGGAAGCTCAGCGCGCCGGACCATCCGCCGTCGGCGTCCGAGGCGCCGTCATAGCCAAGCGCCGCCGCGGAGTTCGTATCGCCGCGCACCGCCTTAGAATACCAGCCGGTGCGAGTGTTCACGTCAGTGTTGTTCACCGCCGAGGCTCCGACGCGGATTAGCACCTCGCCAGGCTGCGCACGCGGCACAGGCACATCCTCGCGCCATTCAAGCCGGTCGAGGCCGCCATGGCCGGTCAGCACCATCGCCTTCATCGTGTCGGGGAGAGTCATCGGGTCGCTCCGTCATGTAGAATGTTCTCTCTACTTGCGTAGGTAGAGGGATCACTCTACATCGTCAAGCATGACCGATACGATGACCAGGATCGCCGCCGGGCTGGAGCGGGCCTTCGCCACCCGCGGCTTCGCCGCACCCAGCGTCGAAGATCTGCGCGACGCCGCAGGCGTCAGCCTGCGCACGCTTTACAAATACGCGCCCTCGCGCGCTGACATGGTGCTGGCGGCGCTGGAGCATCGCCATGGGCGCTACCTCTCCAACCTCTTCGATGAGCTGCCGGATGCACCGGAAGCCGCACTCGACGCGCTGCTCGACCGGGTCGGAGTGTGGATGGCGACTGAGACCTCGCATGGCTGCCTGTTCCACGGCGCCGTAGCGGCTGAGCCTGGCAACGAACGGCTGCGCGGGGTGCTATCGCGGCACAAGGCCGAGGTGGCGCGCCGCGCCGCCGACGCCACCGGCCTCGCCGGACGCGAGACCGAGCTTCTGGTGATCATGGAGGGCATGACACAGGCTTGGGCGCTGCATCGCGACGCCGCAGTAGAATGCGCCAAGAGGCTCGGGAAGAGCTTGCGAAAGCAGGGTGCATAGAGGCTTTGCCGGCCAGTAAATGAGGGCATCGTCAGAGATGCCGGCAACTCTGACGTGCTGATGCTGGGCTCCGGCCCTGAACGGCCGCTTAGTGAAGACACCATGGACGCCAAACGACGGCCGACCGCAGGGCATTCAGTTAAGCAATGCCACTTCGGGGCCAGGGCGCTGTCGTAGCTTTCCCTTGCTTGCGCACAGTGAAAATTTTGGGGGTGTCCGCATATTGTGTTGGGCCAACAAGCAGACGAGGCTGATGCTCGCCATTCTTTGCGGAAGACAGGGGGCAAGTTCTGGCGAAATGACTGATTCCTATCGACTACCCGAAACATTTGAGACCGAAAACTATCACCTCAGGCGCCTTCGGGTAGAAGATGCCCCGGCCATTTTCGACGCTTACGCGGCCGATCCTGCGGTCACGAAGTATTTGACGTGGAAGCCGAGCAGGACCGTGCCAGAAACTGCCGCCGCCTTCCAGGCCCTGTCAGGCAACTGGGATCGGGACGAAAGCTTCCCGATGGTCGCATTCCATCAGGAACTGAGCTACTCCCCATCTTTTGGACAGGATCTGGCGTAAACT
>NZ_JARAML010000042.1:0-22053 GCF_028807375.1 Marinovum sp. PR37
CACCGGGACATACGAGCAGGCGGTTCAAATCGGGCGGTTACGGTAAAGCGAACTGCCGCCACCGCAAGTTTCGGTCTCGCGCGAGACCGGCGCCAGGCTCCGCTGGTGGCGGTCGCGGTGCCGGCAACGGCGTTAGTCGCCCAGAGGTTGCGGGTCGGTCCGGCCGTGGTAGGCGGTAAGCGAGGCGCGGATGCGGCGCAGGTTCTCGCGGGTCTTGTCGGCGTTTTCATGCGCCACGGACAGCGCCAGCGCGTCGAGAATGGCCAGATAGGCAAAGCGCGACGGCGTCGGTTTGAAGATGTCGCTGTCTTCCGGCAGGTCGAGGCCGATTGCGGTTTCGCAGGCGTCGGCCAGGCGAGAGCCGGCCCGGGAGATGCCGAGGGTGGCGGCGCCGTAGCTGCGCGCCACGCGGGCGGCGCCGACCACGGCGTCGGCCTCACCGCTGGAAGAAAACAGCAGCATCACGTCACCGGGGCCCAGGGTCGCGGCCCGCATCTGCAAAACGTAGCTGTCATTGACCGACGCGCTGGGGATGCCGAGGCGAAAAAGCCGGTTGGCGGCCTCGGTGGCAAGCATCGAGGAGCCGCCGCCGATGCCGGCCGACACCACCTGCCGGGCGTGTGCCAGAAGCGTGCCGGCCGCGGCGATCTGCTGCGGATCCACCTGGCTCTGGGCGGCCGAGAGGGTGGCATAAAGCGCGCCGAGCACACGGTCGAGCGCGGTGCCGGACAGGCCGTCGTCGCCGGCGGCGATGGCGGGCTGAAGATATTGTTGGCTCACCGCCAGGTTCTGGGCCAGGCGCAGCTTGAACTCGCGAAATCCGTCGCAGCCAAGCGTCCGGCAAAACCGGATCACCGTCGGCGTGCTGACATCGGCGGCTTCGGCAACCTTGGCAATGGTCATGTCCGAGACCGTGTTCAGATTGGCTTTGACGAAATCCGCCACCTTCTGTTCCCGGGCGGCAAAATTGCCGTCGTGCTTGCGCAATTCCGAGATGACATCGGCCACCCTGGCGCGGCCGCGCACCGGCAGTTCCGACGAGGACGACAGGTCTGATCGATCGCTTGGCATGGGTCACCGTTTCATCCGTTTGCGTACCTTAGATACATATGGATGACAATAAAGTACATAGATGACAGGGATTTCCGCCCAGATATGTACTTTAATGACAAAATTGCTTGATTTTTCCCGGATGCTTCGGCAGAACTGTACCTGAGTTACAAGCTGGATTCGGGGAGGGGTCGTTGTGAAATCCTGGGCTGGAAAGGTCAGTGCGCGGATTAACGCCGTGGTCGAGGCCATTGTGGCGGGCCTCATGCTGGCGCTTGTGTTCGACGTCTGGCTGGGCGTCGCCGATCGCTACTATTTCCACTGGCAGCTTCCCTGGCCCGAGGAATTTGCCCGTTATCTGATGATCTGGGCGGCGATGCTGGCGGTGTCCTGCGGCATTGCCGGGCGCGAACATATCGGGCTGACGGCCTTTGTCGACCTGCTTCCCAAGGTGCTGCGTCGGGCCAGCCTGATCGCGATGGATTTGCTGGCGCTGGCGCTTTTTCTCTACGTGCTCTGGTACGGCATTCCCTTTGCCAATGGCGGCGCCAGCCGGCAGGCGATGATCTTTGGCACCAGCTTGCGCCCCTATTTCGCGGCGATCCCGGTGGCGGCGGCGATTGCCTCGCTTCAGATGGCGCTGGTGCTTCTGCGCGATCTTGGCGCCCACAGCGAACCCACCTTCGAGGAGGACGCGGTATGATCTGGGCGCTGGCAGCATTTGTCTTTCTGATCCTGTTTGGCATGCCGATCGGCTTTGCCATCGGCCTGGCAGGTGTCGTCGGGTTGATCGATATGGGCGGAACCCAGTTTCTCGCCATCGGCCCGTCCAAGATCTTTAACGGGCTCAACATCTTTCCCTTTCTCGCCATGCCGTTCTTTATCCTCGCGGGTGAGGTGATGAACGACACCGGCATCACCGACCGGCTGGTCAAGCTGGCCCGCGTTCTGGTGGGCCGGTTCCGCGGCGGGCTGGCGCATACCAACATGCTGGCCTCGGTGTTCTTCGCCGGGCTGACCGGCTCGGCCACCGCCGATGCCGCCGCCTTTGGCCGCACGCTGGTGCCGGCAATGGTCAAGGAGGGCTACAAGCGCGATTATGCCTGTGCCGTTACCGCCGCCGGCTCGATCATCGGGCCGACGATTCCGCCCTCGGGGCTGATGGTGGTCTATGGCTCGCTGATGGGCGTGTCGATTGCCGGGCTGTTCGCCGCGGGCGTCCTGCCGGGGCTGGTGATTTGCTTGGTCTGCATGTCGGTGATCGCCATCGGCGGCAACCGCGAGAACCTGCCCAAGGCGCTGCGCGGCGCCACGCTGCGCGAGGTCTGGCAGACCTTCGTGTCGTCGCTGACGGCGCTGGCGATGCCCGTCATCATCCTCGGCGGCATCCTGGGCGGCGTGGTGACACCCACCGAGGCGGCTTCGATCGCCGTGGCCTATGCGCTCTTCATCGGCATCTTCGTCTATCGCACGCTGACCTTCCGCAGCTTCTACGGCATGCTGGTGCGCACCGCGCGGATCACCGGGGTGATCTTCGTCATCATCGCCTTCGCCGGCATCCTTGGCTGGTGGATGAGCTTCGAGCGCATCCCGCAGATGATCGCCGAGGGCGTGCTGAGCCTGTCGGACAACCGCTATATCGTGATCGCCATCATCATCGGCCTGCTACTTGTCGTGGGCATGGTGATGGACATCACCGCCATCCTGATCATCCTCGCGCCGGTGCTGGTGCCGCTGACCGAGAATGTCGGGCTCGAGCCGATCCATGCCGGGATCATCTTCGTGCTGGCGCTCAACATATCGCTGATGACGCCGCCGGTGGGCGCCTGTCTCTTTGTGCTGTCCTCGGTGACGGGCGAAAAGCTCGAGCGGATCTCGCTCAAGCTCTTCCCCTTCCTGATAGCCGAGGTCGCGGTGCTCTTCATCTTCGCCTTCTGGGAGGACGCAGCGCTCTGGCTGCCGCGCCTGCTGGGATTTGCCCAATAACCGTTTCATGACAACTGGAGGATAATAATGAAACATCTCGCAACCTGTGCCGCGCTTGCCGGCATGATGACCGCCTCGTCGGCCTTTGCCGGTGGCACAATCAAGTTCGGCCATGACAACAAGGCCGACCCCTTCGAGAACCCGGCGCATGCCTGTACTGCCGTCTTCTCGAACATTCTCGAGGCCGGCACCAACGGCAGCGTCGACGTCGAGGTCTTTGGCTCGAACCAACTCGGCACCGCCGCCGAACACGTGCAGCAGGTGCGCGACGGCATCTTGCAGGCGACGCTGACCTCGACCGGGGCGTTGGCCAGCTATTACCCGCGCATCGACGTGCTGAACCTGCCCTTTGCCTTTGCCGACAACAGCTCGACGTACGAAGTCTTCGATGGTGCCTTCGGCACGGCGCTGGCGGCGGATATCGAAGAGACGCTGGGCGACGTGGTGGTCCTGGGGTTCCCGGATACCGGCGGGTTCTTTGCCGTCACCAACTCCAAGCGGCCGATTGCCGACCTGGCGGATTTCGAGGGCGTGCGGGTGCGCACCATGACCCTGCCGTCGCACCAGAAGATCATGCAGGCGCTCGGCGCCGAGGCCTATCCTCTGGCCTGGGGCGAGGTCTATTCCGGGCTGCAAACCGGCGTGATCGACGGCCAGATGAACCCGGTGCCGATCATCTCGTTCGCGAACTTCGCCGAGGTGCAGGAATACATGACGCTCACCAACCACCTGTTTTCGCCCTATACCTTCATGATTAACCGGGCGTTCTATGAAGATCTGACCGATCAGGAGCGGACCGTGCTGCACCACGCGGCCGAGAACTGCGTCACCGCCAGCCGTGGCATCAGCCGGATCATCGAAGCCTCGGATCGTGGTCTTGCCGGGTTGATGGACCAGATCGAGGTGACCGCCCTGACCGCCGAGCAGCGCAAGGCCATGGCCGATGCGACCCAGCCGGTGTTCGAGACCCATGTCGCCGAGAATCTGGACGCCAAGGCGGGCGAATTGCTCGAGCTTCTGAAGACCGAGGTCTCTGCCGCCAACGGCAACACCTACCTCGACTGATCCCGACAATGCGGGCCGGGGGCGCTCTGCCGCCGGCCCCAAGCAGATAGGTTTCCCAATATGCGTGTTTTCTGTGCCTCCGTCGCAACGGAATGCAATACCTTCTCGCCGCTGCGGGCCGACTTCACCGATTTCGCCCAGAGCTTCTATGCTCCGCCGGGGGCGCATCCAGAGACGCCGACCCTGTGCAGCGCGGTCTTTCCGGCGCTGCGCCGGCGAGAAGCCGCCGGCGAGATCGAGCTGATCGAGGGCACCGCGACCTGGGCCGAGCCGGGCGGCATCGTGAATGCGCCGACATGGGACCGGTTGCGCGAAGAGGTGCTGGCGCAGCTGCGCGCCGCGCTTCCTGTCGAGGCGGTGGTACTGGGGCTGCACGGCGCGATGATCGCCGAAAACTGCGTCGATTGCGAGGGCGTGCTGATCGAAAGCATGCGCGAGGTCGTCGGGCCTGATGTCACCATCGGCGTCAGTTTCGACCCGCATAGCCACCTTAGCGCCAAACGCACGGACAACGCGGATATCGTCACTGTTTTCAAGGAGTTCCCGCACACCGATTTCGTCGAAACCGGCGAGGCCTGTGTCGATCTGACCCTGCGCGCCGCGCGGGGCGAGATTGCCCCCGCGATGGCGGTGTTTGACGTGCGGCTGATGGATATCCTGCCCACCAGCCGCGATCCGATGCGCGGTTTCGTCGACCGGATGCAGGCGCTCGAGGCCTCCGGCGCGGCGCTGTCGGTTTCGGTGATCCATGGATTCATGGCGGGCGACTCGCCCGATCTGGGCGCAAAGCTCATCGTCATCACCGACAATGACCCGGCCGCCGCCGACCGGCTGGCGCGTGATCTGGGGATGGAACTCTTTTCCTTTCGCGGTGCGGCCCGGCCCGATTTCCTGACCGCCCGCGAGGCACTGCAACGCGCCGCCGCCGCGCCCGAAGGGCCGGTGGTGATCGCCGACGTCTGGGACAATCCCGGCGGCGGCGTGCCGGGCGACAGCACCATTCTGCTGCGCGAGGCGATGGCGCTGGGGCTGACCGATGCAGCCTTTGGCACGATCTGGGATCCGATGGCGGTGCGGCTTTGCCATGCGGCGGGCGAGGGCGCCCGGCTGGCGCTGCGCTTTGGCGGCAAGACCTCCTCGGTGGCGGGCGATCCGGTGGATGCCGAGGTTCTCGTCAAGCGCGTGCAGAAGGATGCGGTCCAGAGCTTCGGCACCTCGGTCGTGCCGCTCGGCGATTGCGCGGTGATCGAGGTACAGGGGATCGAGGTCGTGCTGAACTCGAACCGGGCGCAGGCCTTTTCGCCGGATCTGTTCAGCAACCTCGGCATCGACACCGCCGCCCGCAAGATCCTGGTGGTCAAGTCGACCAACCATTTCCATGGCGCCTTTGCTCCGATAGCGGCCGAGATCCTCTATGCCGCGGTGGACGGGCCGTACCCGAACGACCCGCGCAAAAACGCCTATACCCGCCTGACCCGGCCGCTCTGGCCGATCGTCGACAACCCGCATGAATTGGAGGCGCAATGACGTTCCCAGAAATCGACACCCCCGCCGTCCTGGTCGACCTCGATATCGCCGAGGCCAACATCGACCGCTTTCAGGCCCATTGCGATCGCCATGGCCTGCGGCTGCGCCCGCATATCAAAACCCACAAGCTGCCGCGCCTCGCCCAACGTCAGATCGCCGCCGGCGCCATTGGCATCACTTGTCAGAAGATCTCGGAAGCCGAGGCGATGATAGCCGAAGGCGGCGTCGAGGATGTGCTGCTGACCTACAATATCCTTGGCGCGGAAAAGCTTGCGCGGCTGCGCAAGCTGGCCGACCGGGTGCGGCTCTCTGTGGTCTGCGACAATGCGCAAGTCGCGGAGGGACTTTCAGCGGCGTTTTGCGATGCCGACGCGCCGCTGCCGGTGCTGGTCGAATGCGACACCGGGGCAGGGCGCTGCGGCGTGCAGACGCCCGAGGCGGCGGCCGAGCTGGCGGCGGCAATTGCGGACCTGCCCGGCCTGCGCTTTGGCGGGCTGATGACCTATCCACCGGTCGGGCGCGAGGCCGAGGTGCAGGACTGGCTGACCCGCGCAAGAACGCTCTGCGAGGCGCGCGGCCTGACCGTCGAGGTGGTGTCGAACGGCGGCACGCCGGGCATGTGGCAGGCGCAAGAGGTGCCCGCCGCCACCGAATACCGGATCGGCACCTACATCTACAACGACCGCTCCTTGCAGGCGCGCGGGCTTTGCGACTGGGCTGATTGTGCGCTGGCGGTACTGGCCACGGTGGTTTCGGTTCCGGCGCCGGATCGGGCAATCATCGACGCGGGGTCCAAGGTGCTGACCTCCGATCTGCTGGGGCTTGAGGGTTTTGGCCATGTGCTGGGCCGTCCCGACATCACGGTTGCCGCGCTGTCGGAAGAGCATGGCACGCTCAGCGCCGCGACCATCGGCCTCGCGGTCGGCGACCGGGTGCGGATCGTGCCCAATCACGCCTGCGTCGTCACCAACATGCTGGACCGGGTCGAGCTGGTCCGCGGCGAGCATCATGAAGGCCCGGCGCCGGTGGCGGCGCGGGGCCAGGTCTGGTGACGCGCCGGCCGCGTCTCTTTTTCGAAACGATCACACAAACAGGTATGCTTTCATGACACACCCGCACCTTATCCGGTTCGACGGCGCCGACGCCCAGGCCGGCGGCCAGAAACGCCCCTTTTCCAAGGCCGTGAGGGCCGGGGATTTCGTCTATGTCTCGGGACAGGTGCCGACCGTCGATGGCGAGGTCGTCACCGGCGGCATCGTCGCCCAGACCGAGCAGGTCGTGGCCAATATCAAGCAGGTTCTGGCCCTGGCCGAATGCGGGCTCGAGGATGTGATCAAGGTCAATTGCTGGCTGGACGACGCCCGGGATTTCTCGTCCTTCAACGCGGTGTTCGAAAAGCACTTCATCGATCATCCGCCGGCCCGTTCGACGGTGCAATCGCCGCTGATGGTCGATGCCAAGGTCGAAATCGACGTGATCGCCTTCAAGCCGGTTCAACCCGGATAAGCCCGACCCCGCGACAAACCTGCCCCGCCGCGCCGGAAAAGCCGCTGCGGCGGGGTCCGGGCTGGCAGTCATTCATAGGCGCCGGCGGAATAGGTGAGCTCGTAGCTGTGGCTGTAAAGCTCGAAGACAATGCCGAACGGGTCTTCGACATAGACCATGCGATAGGGCTTCTTGCCGGGGAAATACTCCCGGACCGGCATGCGCTGACGGCCACCGGCGGCGACGATCCGCTCCAGCAGGCCTTCGACATCCGGGTCCTGGATCGCGAAATGAAAGGTGCCGTGGCGCCGGTGTTCGAGGTTTTCGTCGGGGGCGTAATTGCCGGGGAACTCGAAGATCTCGATGCCGATGCCGTCGGCGGTGGCAAGATGTGCGATCCTGAGCGAGCCCCAGCCGGGGCCAAAGACATCGGTGCACATGGTGCCGATGGCGCTGTCGTCTTCGATGGCCTCGGACGGCTGCATCACGACATAGAAGCCCAGAACCTCGGAATAGAACTTCACGGCGGCCTCGAGGTCGGGAACCGACAGGCCGATGTGGGAAAAGCTGCGGGGGGTCGGTGACATTCGATTACTCCAATCCGGTTGCGATGAGCCTGAAGTAGACAGCCGGTGCCCGCATGTGAAATTATCAGTTTGAATGGAAATCATAACAAAACGTTTGCCCTCTCATGCTGAACGCCACCTGGCTCGACACCTTCACCACGCTTTGCGAGACCGAGCATTTCACCCGCGCGGCGGAACGGCTGAACATGACCCAGCCGGGCGTCTCGCAGCATCTGCGCAAACTCGAGGCGCAACTGGGCCAGAGCCTGATTGCGCGTGAGGGCAAGAGCTTTACCCTCATCGCCGCCGGCGAGGCGGTGTTTGCGCTTGGCCGTGCGCGGCGCAACGAAGAGAAACACCTGCGCGCTGCGCTCGAGACCGACGACCGGGATGCCGGCGAGGTGCGCATCGCCTGTTCCGGCAGTTTTGCGATGCTGCTCTATCCGGTCCTGCTGCCGTGGATGCGCGCCGCGCCCGATCTGGCGATCCACCTTCAGGCGGCGCCACAGGCGGATATTCTGGCGGGTCTGCTCGACGGGCGTATCGATCTTGGCGTGCTCGGCGCCGATCCCGGTCATGCCCGACTCGAGGCCCGCCATCTCGGACGCGAAGAGCTGTGCCTTGTGCTGCCGGCGGATGCGCCGGACCGGGTGCCCGGCTTCGCCGATCTCGACGCGCGTGGCTTTGTCGCGCATCCCGACGGCTATGCCTATGCCGACGATCTTCTGAACCTGAACTTTCCCGGCGCCTATCCCGGCGCCGACCGGATGCGGACCCGCGCCTATGTGAACCAGATCGGCCAGATCCCCGCTCCGGTGGCCGAGGGCATCGGCTATGCGCTCTTGCCGCGCAGCGGGATCGAGGCCTTTGCGCGCAAGGACCGTCTCCGGGTGGTGCCGCTGCCGCAACGGCGCTGGCACGCGCTCTGGCTGGCCGCCCGGCGCGGCCGCCCGCTCCCGGCGCGTCTGAAACATGCCCGTGACTTGATCGTGACGTCGGCCGGCCAGTTGAAGTGACCGGTCCGTAGCCGGGCCGATGCCCTGCCGGCCGGCTGCTCTGACGGCTGCCGCATGCCTTCACGCAAGTGTCATGCAACCGTAGTGCCGGCGTCACCAAAGCGGGCATATTGCGGTGCTCATCCTGCATCTCACCTGGAGCAAGCACTTGAAACTATTGTCCGCCCTCGCAGCGGCCAGCATCGGACTGGCCGCCACCTTCGGCATGTCCGCGGCCAAGGCCGAAAGCCGGCCCGATATCGTCGTCGCCGTTCCCGACCTGCCGCCGACGCTGGAGCCCGCCAAGGAGCTGTCCAACATCGGCACGCGCATCACCTATGACATCTTCGACACGGTCATTCGCCGGGATTTCCTTTCGGCCGAGGATGGCTCCGGCGCTGAGTTGACACCGGCGCTGGCCGAAAGCTGGGCCTGGACCGATCCGCGCACCCTGGTGCTCGATCTGCGCGCCGGCGTGAAATTCCACAACGGCGAAACCCTGACCGCCGAAGACGTGGCCTTTACCTTTTCCGCCGAGCGGCTGTCGGGCCCGGAATCGATCATGGCCAACGGCCGCGGCTATTTCGGCAATATCGAGAGTGTCGATGCCACCGGCCCGCTGCAAGTGACCTTTTCCCTGAAAGTCGCCGATCCGATCTTTGAACAACGGCTCGCCTCCTGGACCGCCTGGGTGGTGAACAAGAAGGACTGGCAGGCCAACGCCGGTGACAGCTATCCGCAGTTTCCGGTCGGCACCGGCCCCTTCATGCTCGACGACTACAAGGCCGATCAGTCGATCCGTCTGGTGGCCTTCGACGATTACTTCGGCGGCACGCCCAAGGCCGCCTCGGTGACCTTTGTGAAAGTGCCGGAGGAAGCGGCGCGGATTGCCGGGCTTGTGGCCGGCGATTTCGACATCGTCACCACCATCGGCCCGGATCAGATCGGCCAGATCAACGCTTACGACACGGTCGAGGCCCGGTCGGTTGTCCTGTCGAACTCGCACGTGCTGGTCTACAATACCGAACACCCGACGCTGGCTGACAAGCGCATTCGCCAGGCGATGAACCTGGCGATCGACCGCGAGCTGCTGGTCAAGGCGCTCTGGGCCGGCAAGACGGTTGTGCCGCTGTCGCACCAATACCCGGAATACGGTGCGCTGTTCGACCCGAGCCGCGACGGCCTGGTCTATGACCCGGAGCGGGCGCGCGCGCTTCTGGCCGAGGCCGGCTATGACGGGGCACCGATCCACTACAACACCAACCCCAATTACTACGTCAACACCGTGCCCGCCGCGCAGGCGATCATCGAGATGTGGAAAGCCGTGGGTCTCAACGGCAAGCTGAACCTTGTCGAGGACACGCGCGGCGGACCGGAAGACACGCTGATGGTGCGCACCTGGTCCAACACCACCCGTTTCCCCGATCCGGCCGGCGGGTTGTGGAACCTCTGGGGCCCGCATCAGAGCACGCAGCGCAACAAGGAATGGGCGCCGGCGGCGTTCAACGCTCTGGGTGAAACGCTGGACAAGACGCCCGAGCCGGCCGCGCGCAAGGAGGTCTTTCACCAGATGCTCGATATTTGGGAAGACGAGGCGCCCGGCACCATCCTCTATCAGCCGCTGGAAACCTATGGCGTGCGCAAGAGCCTGAAGTGGCAACCTTATTCCCACTTCTACCTCGATCTGCGCAACGACAACTTCGAAGACATGGCTGTCTCGCAGTGACGCTGGTCGATGATATCTCGTTCGCCGGCACCCGCCGGCGGACGTCCTCGGGCCCGACCGGCCCCGCCGTCGGGCCCGAGCCGCTTCTGCGTCTCGAGGGGGTGAGCGTCGGCACCGATCGCGTCGATCTGGTGATGGATGTCGATCTTTCGCTCGCGCCCGGGGAAACCCTGTGCCTTGTCGGCGAAAGCGGCTGCGGCAAATCGCTGACCTGTCTGGCAGCCATGGGGCTGCTGTCGGCGCCGGTGCGGTGCACGTCGGGGCGGGTGCATTTTGCCGGGCAGGAGATCTCGGCCCTGACCGAGACCCAGCTTCAGGCGCTGCGCGGTCGCGATATCTCGATGATCTTTCAGGATGCCACGGCGGCTCTGAACCCGGTGCGCCGGGTCGGTGACCAGGTGGCCGAAGTGCTCGTGCTGCACGAGGGCCTGACCTGCCACGCCGCCCGTGCCCGCGCCGCCGCGTTGTTCGACATGGTCGGCATTCCCGATCCGCGCGCCCGGCTACGTGCCTATCCGCATGAGCTTTCGGGCGGGATGAACCAGCGGGTGATGATCGCCATGGCGCTGGCCTGCCGCCCGAAGCTGATCGTTGCCGACGAGGCGACAACGGCGCTGGATGTCACCACCCAGGCGCCGGTCTCGACCTGCTGTGCCAGCTCCAGGTCGAGACCGGCGCGGCAATGATCTTTGTCACCCATGATCTTGGCGTCGTGGCCGAAATCGCTGACCGGGTTGCGGTGATGTATTCCGGCCGGATTGTCGAGGTCGCCACCGCCGATGCGCTGTTCGAGGCGCCGCGCCATCCCTATACCCGCGGCCTGATGGCCTGTCGCCTGCATGTGGCCACACCCAGCGCCGGGCGGCTGGCCGCGATCGAAGGCGTGGTGCCGCCGCCATCGGCACGGCCCGCCGGCTGCGCCTTTGCGCCGCGCTGCCCGAAGGCCGAAGCGGTCTGTGCCAACCGGCCCGCGTTGCTGGGCGTCGGGGCGGCGCAGGCGGTGGCCTGCCACTCGATCGGGCCCGCGCGATGAGCGGCGCCGGTCTGAGCCTGCGCGGGATCACGCGGGTCTATGGCGGGGGTCTCTGGCGCCGGGTCGCCGCAGTGCGTGCGGTGGATGACGTCAGCCTCAGCCTCGCCCCGGGCGAGGTTCTGGGCATCGTCGGTGAAAGCGGCTCCGGCAAGTCGACGCTGGGCCGGATCGCCGCCCGGATCGAAAGCCCCACCGCAGGCGAGGTGCTGATCGATGGTCAGCCGGGGCCGAGGATCGGCTCTGCCGCCTGGCGCCGCGAGCGCGCGCAGGTGCAGATGATCTGGCAGAACCCGTCGCGCGCGCTCGATCCCCGGATGTCGGTTGCCGCTCAGATCGAAGAGGCGATGGCCACTCATGCCATCGCCGGCCGCCGCGACCGGCGCGACAAGGTGGCGGAATATCTGGAGCTGACCGGTCTGGGCGGTCTGGGCGACCGCTTTGTCCACCAGCTGTCCGGCGGGCAGCAACAGCGCGCGGTGATCGCCCGCGCCCTGTCGCTCCGGCCGCGGCTGGTGATCTGTGACGAGGCGGTCAGCGCGCTGGATGTCTCGGTTCAGGCCCAGATCATCAACCTGCTGACCGACCTGCGCGCCCGGTTCGGCATGAGCTACCTGTTCATCTCGCACGACCTCGGCGTCGTGCGCCACATCTCTGACCGGATTGCCGTGATGCGCCATGGCAAGCTGGTCGAGGAAGGTGAGGCCGATCGCGTCTTTGCCACGCCGCGCCATCCCTACACCCGCGCGTTGCTTGCCGCCGTGCCCGCCGCCACACCCGCCGCCCGGCGGGCGCGCGACACGGCGCAGCAGCGCCGCCAGGAAAGAGCCCTGACATGAGCCAGCCCCTGTTGATTGCCCATCGCGGCGCCTCGGCCCAGCACCGCGAAAACGCCCCCGCCGCCTGGCAGGCCGCCATTGCCGCCGGTGCCGCGATGATCGAGGCCGACGTCCGCATGAGCGCCGACCACCGCATTGTCATCTGCCATGACGCCGATCTTGCCCGCATCGCAGGCAGCCCCGATGTGATCGCCGAGACGCCCTTTGCCGAGCTGCAACGCCACAGTGCCGAAGACGCCCCCGCCGCGCCGCCGCTGTCGCAACTGTTCGCCACCGTGCCGCCGCGCCAGCCGATCCTGTTCGACGTCAAGGACGAACGCCCCGTGGCGCTGGCGCTGCTGGTCGAGGCCGCATTGGCCAGCGGGCGCGGGAACCTGACTTTCGGGCTGCACCGGGTCGAGAGCCTGCGGCGCCTGCGGGCGTTGGGCTGGCACGGCGATGTGCTGGGCCTGCTGCGCGACATGTCGGAAGCCGAGGCCTTTTTCGTCGAGGGCGGCACCATCCTGCGTCTCTGGGAAGGCCCGGCGCTCGCCGATCCCCGCAGCCTGGCGGCCCATATCGCCGCCCACCGGCCGGTCTGGATCACCACCGGCGGCTGTGACGGTCGCAGGGCCGGCGATCACGCCGATGCCAGCCTGAGGCAATTGCGCGACCTGGGCGCCACGGGCTTTCTGGTGAACGACCCGGCCGCCTGCCGCGCGGTACTGACACGATACGCGGAGCCGCAGGAATGAGCCCCGGATTTCTCACCCTCAAGCTGCTGCGCGGCCTGCTGACGCTGTTTCTCGCGGTGACCTTTGTCTTTGTGATCCTGCGTCTGGCGGGCGACCCGCTGCGGCTGATGCTGCCCGATGACACGCCGCCCGATGTGATCGACCATTACCGCCAGCTCTATGGGCTCGACCGGCCGCTGCCGGAACAATACCTGCGCTATCTTCAGGGGCTGATGCAGGGCGATTTCGGCTATTCCTTCCGCGACCGGCAGCCGGCGCTCGACACGGTGCTGAGCCGGATTCCGGCGACCCTTCTGCTGGGGCTGACAAGCTTTGTGGTCTCGACCCTGATCGGCCTGGTGGCGGGGATCGTCGCGGCGCTGCGCCGGGGCAGCCTTGTCGATCAGGCGGTCATCAGTTTCTCGATCTTTGGTCATTCGATGCCGAGCTTCTTTCTCGGCATCCTGATGATCCTGCTGTTTGCCATGACCTGGCGCATCCTGCCAAGCGCCGGCATGGGCAGCGCCGCGCATCTGGTGATGCCGGCCATCACGCTGGGGGTGGGTGGCGCCGGGGCGATTGCCCGTTTCACCCGGTCGTCGATGCTCGAAGTGCTGAACCAGCCCTACATGAAAACCGCCCGCGCCAAGGGCGTGCCGGTCGCCAGCCGGGTGCTGCGCGACGCGGTGCCCAATGCGGCGATCCCGGTGGTCACCGTTCTGGGGTTGCGCATGGGCGGGCTGATCTCCGGCACCGTGGTGGTCGAAACGGTCTTTGCCTGGCCCGGCATCGGGCAATTGCTGGTGACGGCCGTGGGGCAGCGCGATCTGGCGGTCGTCCAGACCATCGTGATCCTGGTGGCGCTGACCATGGTGGTGGCCAATTTCGCGGTCGACGTGGCCTATCGCTGGCTCGATCCGCGCATCGCCGGCGCCGGAAAGGAGGCGACATGACCGCACCCGACCTCTCGCTCCCGCAGCGCCGCCGTTGGCGGGGTTCGCGGGCCCGGAATGCCTCTGCGCCCGGCCCGCTGGTGATCTTGTCGCTGGTCTGGCTGGCGGTGATTGTCTTTGTGGCGATCTTTGCCGATCTTCTGGCCCCGTATTCTCATACCGAACAAAGCCTGCTGTCGCGTCTAATGCCGCCGGCCTTTGCCGGCGGCGACCCGGCCTATCTCCTGGGCACCGACAATCTCGGCCGCGACGTGCTGAGCCGGCTGCTGCATGGCACAAGGATGAGCGTGATCATCGCGCTGGCCGGGTCGCTGATCGGTGCCAGCGTCGGCACGCTGATCGGCATCCTCGCGGCGCATTTCCGCGGCTGGGTGGAAGAGACGATCATGACCCTGGTCGATCTTCAGGCCGCCATGCCATTTCTGATCATCGTGCTGGCGATCCTGGCCTTCTTTGGCAATTCGATCGAGCTGTTCATCCTGATCATCGGCCTGCACGGCTGGGAAACCTATGCCCGGATCACCCGTGGCCTCGTGCTTCAAGCCAACAGTCAGAGCTATGCCTTTGCCATCCGCACCCTCGGCGTGCCGCCGGTCAGGATTTATCTGCGTCACATCCTGCCCAATATCCTGTCGGTGCTGATCGTGCAGGTGACGCTGAATTTCCCCGATCTCATCCTGCTCGAGACCTCGTTGAGCTTTCTCGGGCTGGGCATCCAGCCGCCGCAGACCAGCCTCGGCCTCGCGCTGGGCGAGGGGCGCAGCTATCTCGCCACCGCGTGGTGGATCGGCGTGCCGGCGGGGGTCGTGATCTTTCTCACCACCCTGTCGATCAGTCTGGCGGGCGATTGGTTGCGCGACCGGCTCGACCCGACATTGAAGCGGGCCGACCACTGAAAGGCAGCATCTGACAGGCGTTCCGGCCTGGGGTGGCCGGAATTCCTGAGCGAAACGGTTTGACCGGGGCGCAATATCCGACTAAATAAATCGGAATTAAGGAGGCGGATGTCTCCACCCCTCGAACCGCAGGCAGATTTCATGAAATTCCCCACTGTTTTCCTTGCGCTTGCCCTGGCCGCCGGCGCGGCCCAGGCGCGTGACGTGACCCATGAGCTTGGCACCACTGACGTGCCTGACAGCCCCGAGCGCATTGTCGTGCTGGAGTTTTCCTTTATCGACGCGCTCGCGGCGCTGAACCTTGCGCCGGTGGGCATCGCCGATGACGATCAGCGCGACCGGGTCCAGCCGGTCTGGTCAGAGCGGATCGGCGACGACTGGACCAGCGTCGGCACCCGCAAGACGCCGAACCTCGAGATCATCGCCTCGCTTCAGCCGGATCTGATCATTGCCGACAAGTCGCGCCATGCAGCGGTCTACGAGACTCTCGGCCAGATCGCGCCGACCGTCGTCTATGACAGTCTTACCGGCGATTACGAGGACATGCTGGCCGTCGCCGATGAGATCGGCACCGCGCTTGGCCGGGCCGAGGAAATGGACGCTTTCCAGGCCGGCCACGGCGCCCGCATGGATGCGCTGCGGGCCGACGTCTCGGAGCAGACGCAGGGCGATGACGCGCAGTTTGGGGTGATCAACGCCAATGGCCTCTGGCTGCACAGCCCGAAATCCTATGTCGGCAGTCTGCTGGCCAGCTTCGGCTTTGCCCCGGCCATGCCGCTGACCGGCTCCGACAGCTATGGCGAGCTGTACCAGAAGACCACGCTGGAACAGCTTTCGGCGCTTGATCCGGGGCTGCTCATTCTCGGCAAGAGTGGCGATGGCCGCACCCTCGATCAGGACTGGAACGCCGACAGCCTGTGGCAGCAGATCGACGCGGTCGAGCGTGGCCGGTTGTTCAATGTGTCGTCTGACCTGTGGTCGCGTGCCCGTGGCATGCTGACCGCCGAAGAGATCGCGGCTGACATCCGCGACATTGCCGCCACGCTGAAGTGACCGACCTGACGTTCAGCCGCACCGGTCGCCCGTCGCGTATCCGCCTCTCCCGGGGCGGGATGCGCGGGGCGGTCCTGACCTGCGTCCTCGCCGCGGGGGCGCTGGCCTCGCTGTTGACCGGCGGCCGCGACGATGTGGGGCTGGCGCAGCTGGCCGGGCTCTTTGCCGGGGAGGCCGCCAGCCCGGCGGAACAGACGATGCGCGACATTCGCCTGCCGCGGACGCTGGCCGCGGCAGGTCTCGGGATCAATCTCGGGGTGGCGGGCCTTCTGTTGCAGGCGGTGACGCGCAATCCGCTGGCCTCGCCGGCGATCCTGGGGATCAACCAGGGCGCGGCGCTGGGCATCGTCCTGGGGCTCACCGTTCCGGCGCTGGCGGTGGTGCCGGGCTGGCTCCTGGCGTCGGTCTTCGGACTGGCGGCGGCCTGCCTGACCTTCGCGATTGCCGGTCTGGTCTCGGGGCGGATCGACTCGATGCGGTTGATCCTCGGCGGCGTCGCGGTCGGCGCCATCGGCTTTTCCGCGGTGCGGCTGGGCTACACGCTGGAGGATGACATCGCCCGAGAAGTGGTGCGCTGGACGGTCGGCGACATCGCCGACCTGCGGATCGATGCGGCGCTGCGGCTGCTGGCCTTTGCAGTGCCGGGGCTGGGGCTGGCCTATCTCATGGCGCATCGGTTGAACCTGATGGCCATGGGCCATGCCGCCAGCCACGGGCTGGGCTTCGATCCGCGGGCGACCCTGGTGCAGGGCACCGTGCTGGCCGCGCTGTTGACCGGGGTGTCGATTTCGGTGGCCGGGCCGATTGCCTTTGTCGGTCTGGTGGCGCCGCATATCGCGCGCTGGCTGTGCGGCGCCGATCACCGCCGGCTGCTGCCGGTCGTGGTGTTGATCGGTGCCACGCTCACCATCTGGGCCGATGCGCTGTCCAAGCTCTTGCCGCAGGCCGAGGAAGCCCCCGTCGGCATCGTCGTGGCGATGCTGGGCGCGCCCTGGCTGCTGGTGTCGGTTCTGCGCCGGTCGGGCACCGCCCATGTCTGACGCCCGGCGCCCCGAGTTCCCCGACTTGCGCGGTCCGGTCACGCTGGCGCTGCTTGGCGCGCTCTTGCCGGTGCTGATGTTCGCCGGTCTCTTTGCCGGCGCCATACCGCTCGAGATCGAGACCGTGGTCAACAGCCTGCTGGGCCGCGACGGGCCCCGGCAGGATTTCATCGTGCTGCAATCGCGCCTGCCGCGCGCCCTGCTGGCGGCATTGGCCGGCGGCGCTCTGGCGCTCTCGGGGGCGTTGATCCAGGCCTTGATGCGCAATCCGCTGGCCAGCCCCAAGATCGTCGGAATCAACTCTGGCGCGGCCTTTGCCGTGCTGGTCACCGCCTTCTACATCCCGGCGCTGCCACATTCGCTGCTGCCGGTCCCGGCGGCGCTGGGCGGGCTGATGGCCGGGGCGCTGGTCTGGTGGTGCGCCCAGCGCGGCGATATCGACCCCCGGCAGCTGACGCTTGTCGGGCTTGCCGTCGGGCTGACGCTGGACGCCGGGGTCGATGCGCTTCTGGTGGCCAACACCGGGCCGGAATCCTCGGCGCCGCTGATCTGGCTGACCGGCAGTCTCTGGGGCCGGGGCTGGACCCATCTGGCCAGCGTCGCGCCGGTGCTGCTGACGCTGGCGACCGCTGCCCTGATCCTGGCCTTCCGTCTCGATCTTCAGGCGTTGGGGCCGCGTCGCGCCGCCGGTCTCGGTGTGCGGGTCGGGCTGGAGCGGACGCTGGCGCTGCTGGCGGCGGTGATCCTGGCTTCGGTAGCCGTCAGCGTGGTCGGCGTGCTCGGCTTTGTCGGGCTGATGGCGCCGCATGTCGCCACCCGGCTTGTCGGTGGCCGGCACCGGATCATGCTGCCCACCGCCGCGCTGTTCGGCGCCGTGCTGACCGTGGGTGCCGATACCCTGGGCCGCGCCATCCGCCCGCCGCTCGAGATCTCGGCCGGCATTCTCACCGCGCTGATGGGGGCGGCGTTTTTCATCTGGCTGCTGATCGCCGAAGACCGGAGGATATAGGCATGATCGACCTCGAGAACGCGGTCGCGGGCTACAAGTCGTTTCGGCTGGCGCCGACCACGCTCACTTTTGCCGAGGGCCGGTTTTCCGCTCTCATCGGCCCCAACGGCTGCGGGAAATCCACCCTGTTGCGGATGATCTCGCGCCAGCTTGCGCCGCTCTCCGGCGCGGTGCGGATCGGCGGGCGCGCGGCCGCCGGGCTGAGCCAGAAAGACCTCGCCCGGCGGATTGCGCTCCTGCCGCAGGAAAACATCGCTCCGGCCGGGATCAGCGTCGCCGATCTGGCCGGCTATGGCCGTGCGCCGCATCAAAGCCTGCTGGGCATCGCCAGCGACACAGACCGCGCCCATGTCGCCCGGGCGCTGCACCGCATGGATCTGGCGCATCTGGCGCAGGCGCCGGTGGCCAGCCTCTCGGGCGGCCAGCGCCAGCGCGCCTTTCTCGCCATGCTGCTGGCCCAGGACACCCCGGCGATGCTCTTCGACGAGCCGACCAACTGGCTCGACATCCAGCACCAGGTGCAGGTGCTCACGCTGATCCGGAGCCTCGCCGCCGAGGGCCGCACCTGTGTCGCGGTGCTGCATGACATCGCCCAGGCGGCCCGGTATGCCGATCACCTGGTGGTCATGAAGGATGGTGCGATCGTGGCCCAGGGCGCCCCGGCCGAGGTGGTGACGGCCGAACTTGTCGCCGAGGTCTACGAGATCGCGGTCGAAATCCACCCCGATCCGGTCAGCGGCACCCCGGTGCCCTATCCCTGCCGGCCCCGTTCCGGTGCCTTGGCGGCCGCCGGCTGACCCCTTCGGCCGGACCCGGGCCGTCAGACGGCGGCGGTCTGCCTCGAGGTCCCTTGAGGTGCTTGGAGAATGGTGCCGGTGATAGGACTCGAACCTACGACCCCATCATTACGAACCTAACATATTGAATTGACTTACTAATACAATATGGAGTCAATTCACATGGCATCGTTCAGAAAGCTTAAATCCGGCAAGGTAAACGTGCAGATCCGCAAAGCTGCGCAACCGCACAAGTCAAAGTCGTTCGATACCATGGAAGCTGCAAGAGCATGGGTCGCGCTGCAGGACTCTCCAACGACTAGCAGAAAAGCCCGGCTGACCGAACCCACCCTTCTGAGCATCGGTCGCCGCTACTGCGACACACAGTTGAAGGGGAAGCCCTCTCGGCACTTGATGCTGGGGCGCATCGAGCGCATCGCCAAACACTTTCCTCAACCTTTCCTTCGTATCACTCGTTCGGATGTGAACAAATACAAGACCAAGCGTTTGTCTGATGTCAGCGGCCCGACCGTTCGTGAGGAAATTCAGACGATCAACAAACTCTTCCGCTGGGCTGAACGAGAGATGCTCTTCGGTGAAGACCCAATCAACTCTCCTGCAGGCAACATAGCGCTTCCGCCGGCGTCAAAACCCAGGTCTCGGATCGTCGAACGGAATGAGTTGGATTGCTTGATGACGGCATTGAACCCGCTGATGGCGGAGATAGTTGAGCTAGCGTATGAAACGGCCATGAGGCGGGCCGAGATCACGAAATTGATTCCTCGCCACCTCCGTTTGGATGAACGGTTGTTGGCAGTTGAAGATGGCAAGACAGGCGACAGGGTAGTGCCGTTAACCACCAGGGCCGTAGAGCTTCTGAGCGAGGCCTTGAAGCGAAGCAGGACGGATACAGCCCGCTTGTACCCGGTTGCTCCACACAGCATCTCTACTGCTATCAGAAGGGCTAGGCAGAAGACTGGGTTGCCCGATCATGTCCGCATGCACCAAATGCGGCACACAAGGATCACTGAGGTTGCCCGCCGAGGATTCAACCAAGCTCAAATCATGATGGTAAGTGGGCATCGAGACACAAGAAGCGTTCAACGATACACGCATCTCAGTGTTAAGGATGTAATCGACTTGCTCGAGTAAAAGCGAAGCAGGTTGTGAGTAGATGACAGACTCGACCCCACTCGGAGCAGCTTCGGCCCGATCCAGTCATTGATCCAAGATGACCAATGCTGCGGCGCAGCCCGCCAAACCAGCCGTTCGCTGCGCCCGCAAAATCTGGCGATGATCGAACTCACAGATCGCGGGACAATCCTGCCCTTGACTGCCAATCTTCCAAAGGCCGCTCTCCCGATACAGCCACGCAGGGCCTTATGGGTGTTGCGAAATCAGTTCGCCTTCCTAAAATTCACTTGGGAGGAATGTGCATGTTGCCAGAATATTTCACCGGTGGCTGCGCGTGCGGCGCAATCCGATACAGGTCCGAAGGTGTTCCCCGCTACATGGGGAATTGCCATTGCCGTGATTGCCAGCAGGCCACTGGAAGTGCATATTTCCCGGCTGTCTTGGTGAAACAGGCTGATTTCAAACTCGAAAAAGGGGAACCAAAGTGGTTCGAGCGCCGAGCGGATCGCGGCCATGCGATGCTTCGCGGCTTCTGTTCTGACTGTGGTTCACCGCTGTTCCTTATCAACAAGGTAAGTGAAGGGGCTATGATCCTGTTCGCGGGTAGTCTTGATGATCCGAGCTGGTATGCGCCAAGCCGTGACATTTACGTCAATAGCGCACAGCCGTGGGATAAGATGGACCCCCACCTCCCGAAATCAGATGGAATGCCCACCTGACTTTGCAAATGTCGCTGTTTTTGTCGGGATCAGTCGTAAGCTGACATTCGCGCAGGGCGCAGCATCCGGCACTTCGGGCTCCTTGCCGACCTCGGATGCAGCGCAGTATCCAGCGAATTCGGGGCGGATGTCATAGACAAAGACGGCACAGACCGGTCACTCGTGACGAATGCGGCGAAAGGGCGGTGCCAGCCCGAAGCTACCGATCAACCGGGCGGCAGTATCCTGGTGCTGGCGACCCACTGCTATGCGGACCAAGCACCATTTCGCTGCGGCTGCGCCAAAAGCTGCTTTGGCAAACGGTTCGGCAGACTTTCTTGTCTCAGAGTGAGGTTTTCGGGCACCAAAAAAATACTACTCAGCATCAGCTAACCGTGCACCGATGTCTTCCCAATATGCTTTCTTTTTGCCTGCACCTTTTATCTGCGCTGTCGGATGCATAGTGCAGAAGAAGGAGGTATCGCGCGGCTTGGCAAAAGCTAAGCCGCCTAGATGATCAAAACCCACGCCCACTATGTCTTGCCAATGAGCCATATACTTTTTGCTGTAAAATACAACGTTGCGAGGCTTGTGCTCTTCAATAGCATTTCTGATCTTGGCTTTTCGAGTTGGGAGCATTGCCGCGCTATAGCTGGCCCGGTCATGTAGAATTGGATCGTTTGAGAACTGGTTGTAGTGCCAAACGTCTATGCTGGGTGACGGGAGAGGCAACAATTCAATCCCACAAGTCCTTGACCCACGACGTAACCATCGCTCACCTTGCATCGCTTTTGATGCACCGGCGTCATACGGTTTCCCTTCAGACATCATTTGCGCCCGCATAAGCCAATCCCATGTGGGTTGTGCGCGGCGCACCGGTGGAGTGAACAATTGACCCGCCCCCATCGCATGATGATACTCTGCACAATCTTCAAGGACACATTTTCCACGGTTGGCCCAAGTGCCAATGCGAGTCTCAATATCTTTTAGACTATCGCCGCCACCTTCTTCCATTCCAATGAACCAAGTGTCTGCATCAAAATCGCCATAACCCAAGAATGAATTCATGAAATCGCTAAGTATTGCTTGATTCAGCATCTTTTCCGCTCCCTTCGTGCGACACATACGGCCAATGAACCTGTAAAGTTGAAGCCACGCGCCTGATTTGTAGTTCATAGCCGACATTCGTTCAGGGCGCAGCAATCACATGGGCTCTAAGCCGACCTGCGGCGGCGCGGCAGGCCGCCCACCTCCTGGATTATTCGCGCCAGCCGAAGGATAGCCGCTCCCAGCCCAGAGCAGACACGGTGCTCGACCTGAGTCGGTGCCTCGTCTCCCAGCAGATCAGCGGGGGAGCGGACTTTCACTGCGATCGCTCCCAAAGGCCGCTTTCCTACCCGTAGGCTCCATGTTGTTGCGACAGAATGGCGAGCCGAATGAAAGGTTGGTTATTTGAGAGATCAGGATTAGTGAGCTACCCCCCGAAATTCGGACACTGACATAAGCTACGAT
>NZ_JARAML010000043.1:0-18252 GCF_028807375.1 Marinovum sp. PR37
TATTGGTCGGCGAGCCGCCAATGTACTTGTCGAAGGACCCCATGTCCTCCAACCGCCCGCCAACCTGCGCGCCGTAAAGATCCACCGACGACCGGCCAATGGTGATCAGATCGAGCTCATGTTCGCCGGACGTATTTGCGGACGCAAAACCGGTGCCCACTTTTGCTGCAAATACTTCAGACATCCGCAAGCCTCACGGGTTGGCCGGACTTGGCGGATCGCGTCGCCGCCTCGGCCAGCGCCAGCGCCGCCACCCCGTCCTCCAGCGTCACCGGCATCGCCGCGCCGGAGTTGATCGCGGTCACGAAGGCCTCCCATTCGGCGGCATAGGCCGGCATGTAGCGTTCGAGGAAGAACAGCACCGGCTTGGCGCCGGTCACGCCGGCCGCGGTGGATTTGACCACGGTGTTTTCCGCGATGTTCTGCGCCTGCAACAGCCCTTCGGAGCCCAGAAGCTCGATCCGCTGATCATAGCCATACACCGCCCGGCGCGAGTTCTTGATCACCGCGATGCGGCCATCGGCATAGCTCAGCGTGACCACGGCGGTATCGACATCGCCCGCCGCGCCGATCTCGGGGTCGACAACCGAACTGCCGGTGGCCGAGACCGAGACCGGCGCCCCGCCCATCAGGAAATTCGCCATGTCGAAATCATGGATCATCATGTCGCGGAACAGCCCGCCCGAGACCTTGATGTAGGACACTGGCGGCGGCGCCGGATCGAAGGAGGTGAGCGACAGCAACTCGGGCTTGCCCACCTCGCCCGCGTCGAGCGCGGATTTCAGCGCGCCGAAGCTGGGGTCGAACCGCCGGTTGAAGCCGATCATCACCGGCTGGCCTGTGCCCCGTGTCGCGGCAAGACAGCGCTGCGCCCGCTCCAACGAAAGATCGACCGGTTTCTCGCAAAGCACCGCCTTGCCCGCCGCCGTCGCCCGTTCGATCAGATCGGAGTGCGTGTCCGTCGAGGTCGCGATCAGCACCGCGTCAATCTCGGCATCGGCAAGGATCTCGTCTGTCGTGCGCGCCGTGGCGCCGTATTGCGCGGCCAGCCTTTCCGCATTGTCAGGAACGAAATCCGACACCGCAACCAGCGTGCTGTCGGCATGGCGGGTGATGGTGCGGGCATGGACAAAACCGATCCGCCCTGCCCCAAGAAGTCCGACCCCCAGCATGTTCATCTCCCCCGATTCCCTTTGATTTGGCCGCAACATGGTCAAGCTTGCTCGCGCGTGCAAGAGTTTATTGCACGCGCGAGCAAAACGTGGTCTACCCGGTCTCATTACGGCGCGCCCGGCGCCGGGCGCAGAAGGAGCGACCAGCACAACGCATGACGGACGACGAGCTTTCTTCCCGGCCCCTGCCCACCGCAGACGACGTGGCGGCGATCGCCGGCGTGTCGCGCTGGACGGTGACCCGCGCCTTCAAGAACAATGCCTCGATCTCGGAAAAGACCCGCGCCAAGGTGATGGCGGCGGCAGAGGAGCTGGGCTATGCGCCGGATCTGCTGGCCTCTTCCCTGGCCTCGGAGCGGTCGAACCTGGTGGCGGTTCTGGTTGACGATTTCAACAACCCGCACAAGCTGGTGATGCTCGAACGGCTCACCACGGCGATGCGCAGTGCCGGGCTCGACACCTTGCTGGTCAATACCCTGGGGTCGGAGGATGCGCAGGACGCGCTGCGCAATGCCACCCAGCGGCGGGTCGATGCGGCGGTGCTGATCGGGGTAAATTTCGACGATTCGATCCTGCATGCGGCGCTGGGAGCGCGGCGGGTGAAGAAACTGATCCTCTTTGCCCGCGCCTCGGACCATCCCGAGACCATCTCGATCTGCGTCGATGACGTCGCGGCGATGCGCGAGATCACCGACTACGTGATCGACAAGGGCTATCGCCGGCCGCTGTTCCTGGCCGGCCCCGACACCCGTTCGGCGCATGTCTTTCGCAAGGAGACCTTTGTCGCCCATTGGCAGAGCCGTTTCGACGTCACGCCAGAGGTGCTGAGCGTCGGCTCCTATGACCCGCGCCGCGCCTTCGAGATCATCGAGCGCAATCTGACGTCGCGTCGCGCCTACCCGGATGTGATCGTCTGCGAGAACGATGCGCTGGCAATCGGCGCGATGGATGCGCTGCGCCACGCGCTGGGGCTGCGGGTGCCCGACGACATTGCCGTCACCGGCTTTGACGATGTGCCGTTGGCGGCCAACCGGGTCTATGACCTGACCACCTATCGCCAGCCGATGACCGCCATGGCCGAGGCGCTTGCCGAGGTGGTGCTCAACCGCAGTGACGGCAGCGGCCTGTGCCAGTTCGGCGGTCGCCTGGTGCCCCGGCACAGCGCCTGAGAGCGCCCGCCGGAGCCGCAATCCGCCCTCAAGCCGCCCTCAGGCCGCCATGTCGAGCAGAACCGCGCCCTGGCGGTGGCGCCCCTCGACAAGCGCATAGGCGGCCCGGATTTCCGTGAGCGGAAACCGCCGGTCGATCACCGGGCGCAGGCGGCCCTCCTCGACCCAGCGCGCGAGTACCCGCAGATCCGCCTTGGTGTCACCGCTGACCCCGAGGCGCAGCTTTCGCCGACCGAAGACCTGCGACCAGAGCGCCTGCCCGATCTCGCGCACCCCGAAGTTCAGCGGCACGAAGACCCCCCTGGGCGCAAGCACCGCCCGGGCGGTGGCGAAATCCGTCGCGCCCACGGTGTCGATCACCACATCGAACCGGCTGCCCAGCCCGCGCAGCGACTGGCGGCGGTAATCGACGAAGCCCACCGCCCCCAGGCCGCGCACAAAGGCCTCATGCGCGCCGGAGGCGACGCCGGTCACCTCTGCCCCCAGGGCCCGCGCAATCTGCACCGCATAGGCACCGACCCCGCCGGAGGCCCCGACCACCAGCAACTTCTGCCCCGGGGCGAGCTTTGCATAGTCGCGCAGGAACACCAGCGCCGAGAGCCCGCCGAACGGCAGCGCCGCCGCCTCGGCCGGATCGAGCCCCTCGGGCACCGGCAGCACCGCGCCAGCGGCCTTGACCACAAGGTATTCCGCATGCGCGCCCTGCATCACAAAGCCAAAGACCGCCTGCCCCGGCGCGAACTCGGTCACGCCCGCGCCCAGCGCCACCACCTCGCCGGAAAACTCGCTGCCCAGCACCGGCTGGCGCGGGCGGCGCAGCCCGAACATCAGCCGCCCCGGAACCGCCAGGACGCCGGGAAAGGCCGCCGCGCGCAGCCGCCAGTCGGCGGTCGTCACGCTGCCATGCGCCACCTTGACCAGCATCTCGCCCGGTCCGGGCGCGGGCCGGGCGGTGTCTTCGATCCGAACCACCTCGGGCCCGCCATATTTCCGATAGATCGCCGCTTTCATGACCGGCCTCCTTCCTCGGGTTGATCCTCTGATTGACGCCAAGGTAGCCATGCGCGAGCCTTTGGGGAATTGACCAATCCGGCAGGGCTGATATGCATTTTCGCATGGATTGGCGCAGCATAACCTTCGACTGGAACCGCGCCCGCGCGTTTCTGGTGACCGCCGAGGAGGGCTCGCTTTCGGCCGCCGCCCGTGCGTTGGGCATGGCGCAACCCACGCTTGGCCGTCAGGTCAGCGCCCTCGAGGATGAATTGGGCGTGGCGCTGTTTGAACGCACCGGTCGGGGGCTGGAGCTGACGCCCACCGGGATCGAGCTTGTCGATCATGTCCGCGCCATGGGCGCCGCTGCCACCCGCATCTCGCTTGCCGCCTCGGGGCAGAGCCAGGAAATCGCCGGGCGGGTCTGCATCACCGCATCCGAGATCTATTCCGCCTATCTGCTGCCCGCCGTGGTGGCCGAGCTGCGTCAGAACGCGCCGGGGCTCGAGATCGAAATCAACGCCACCAATGCGGTGACCGACCTGCGCCGCCGCGAGGCCGATATCGCGATCCGCAACACCGCGCCGAAAGATCCGGCGCTGACCGCCAAGCGGATCGCCGAGGACACCGGCTGGTTTTATGCCTCCGAGGCCTATCTGGCCCGCCGGGGCACGCCACAGGGGCTGGAGGATTTCGCCGGACATGACTTTGTCGCCATGGACAGCGCCGAACAGATGATCGGTGCGCTGGCGAATTTCGACATCCCCCTGACGCGTGAGATGCTGGCCATCCGCGCCGACAACCACCTGGTGCATTGGGAGCTGGCCCGGCAAGGTGTGGCGATCGGCATCGGGCCGGATTTCCTTGGCCGATCCACCCCGGGCATGGTGCGGCTCTTGCCGGGGCACGGGCCGATCCGCTACCCGGTCTGGCTGGTGGCGCATCGCGAGGTGAAATCCTCGCGCCGCATCCGCCTGGTCTGGGACAGGATCGAGCGGCACCTGCGCGCCCGGCTGCGCCCGAAACCCGAAGAGTGAGCGATGTTCGACCGGTACGCGATCTACTACACCCCGCCCGAAGGGGCGCTGGCCGAGGCGCTGGCCGACTGGCTGGGCTGGGATGCGACGCGCGGCGCCGATCGTCAGCCGCCGGTGCTGGCCGGGCTGCCCCGCCCGGCCGCCGCGCTCACCGACAGGCCCCGCAAATACGGCGCGCATGGCACGCTCAAACCGCCGTTTCACCTCGCCCCCGGCTGCGTGGCGGATGAACTGACGGGTGCATTGGACGCCTTTGCCGCCGGCCGCGCGCCGGTGTGGCTCGACGAGCTGGAGGTGACGCGGATCGGCCGTTTCCTGGCGCTCGTCCCGCGCGGCGACACCCGGGCGATTGCCGATCTGGCGGCCGCGACCGTGCAGCAATTCGACCGTTTCCGCGCCCCGCCCACGGCCGAGGCGCTGGCCCGCCGCCGCAAGGCACGGCTCAGCCCGCGGCAGGAGGCCAACCTGATCCGCTGGGGCTATCCGCATGTGATGGAGGATTTCCGCTTTCACATTACCCTGACCGGCCCGCTGCGCCCGGAGGAGATCACGCCGGTGACCGATGCGCTCACCCGCCATCTTGCGCCGCTCGTGCCGGCCCCCTTTGCCGTCGAGGCGCTCTCGCTGCTGGGGGCCGACGTCGCGACCGGGCGATTTCACCTGATCCGCCGCGCGCCGCTGACCGGCTGAGGCGCGCGCGCGACACATGGATACAAACATAACGCCCAAGTGAGACATCCGGGAGCGGTTTGTCACGTCGGCGCAACATTGCTGCGCTACCAAGGTCTCAGATCGAGAACCACGAGCAGGCCCATGTCCGTTCTTTCCTTGCCTCTGCGCATCACCGGCGCGCGCGTGCTCGGTGCCACCGGTTTCGAGGCCCGGGCGCTGACCATTTCGGAAGGCATGATTTCCGAAGGTCCGGCGCCGGAAGTGGCGCTGCCCGGCTATGACATCCTGCCCGGCATCGTCGACATCCACGCCCGGCCCGGCGGCACCACCAGCCTTGCCGCGCTCGACCGGCAGCTTGCGGCCCAGGGGATCACGACCGCCTGGGTGGCACAGGGCTGGGGCTGGCAGGGCGGCGCCTGCGCGCCCGATGCCGCCGCCGGCTTTCTCGACCGCCACGCCAGCCATCGGCTGCGGTCACGCACCGATCTGCGGGTGCTGCTGCATTGCGACACCCACATGATGGACGCCGAGACACGGCTGCTCGAGCTGCTGCACCGTTACGGGGTAAGCGCGGTGCTGTTTGTCGACAGCCTGAGCGATGCCGCCGTGCCGGTGGCGCCCGAGCTGCGTGCCACCGCCGGGGCGCTGCGCCTGCGCGGCGACGAGGTGCACCGGTTCCTGTGCAACCTGGCCCATGCCTTCGACGTGATGAACATCCGCTCGGGCAGCTACGGCGACCGCGACGGCCAGTCGCGCGAGCGGCTGGCGATGATGGGCGCCAAGATCTGCGTCGCCCCGATGGCGAGCGGCGCGGCTTCGGTGGCGCGGGCCTGGTCCGATCCGGTGGCGCTTCCGGCCGCCGGGGTGACATCGCCCGGCCTCCGCCCCGACATGCCCGATCCGCGCGACCTGATTTCCGCCGGGATGTGCGATGCGCTGGTTTCCGATGGCACGCCCGAGATGCTGATGCAGGCGGCGCTGCATCTCGACCGCAGCGGTGCCCTGCCGATCGCCGGGGCCTGGTCGCTGATATCGTCGCGCCCGGCGCAGGTGCTGGGGCTGCGCGACCGGGGCAGGCTGGCGCCCGGGCAGCGTGCCGACCTGGTGCTGCTGCACCGCGCCAGCGGCGCTGTCGCCGCCACCATGTCGGCCGGCCGCTGGATCTATCGCAACCCCGAATTCGCCCCGCCGCTGCATGCGCCCCAGGCCGCCCGGCGCGAGATCGGCGCGCGGGCCTTGGCCGAAACCGCCGGCGAGCGCTGAACCGGCCGCCCCCGAAAGGCGGCGAATTTTCCCGGTCATGACGGCTTTTGGCGCGCCCGGTTCCATCCTATAGTCACCGGCAAAACAGCCATGGGCAACTCCGGGGGGCAGTCAGGTGCGACAGGCAACAGGCGACAGGCCGTTCAATATCGTGATCGTGGCCCAGGCCGGACGGCTGCAATACGAGGCCCTGCTTTTCGCCGCCTCGTTCCGCTATTCCAACCGCGGCTTTCGCGGCCGGCTGTTCATCGCCGAACCGCAGCCCGGCCCGCTCTGGCCGCATGATCCCCGCATCAAGAACGACGACCTGCGCAATTTCCTGCTCGAGCTGGGCGCCGAGTTCCTGCCGTTCGAGAACCGCCATTTCGGCCACAGCTACCCACATGGCAACAAGATCGAGGCGCTGGCGGCTCTGCCCGAGGGCGAGCCTTTCGTGTTCTTCGACACCGACACGCTGATCACCGGCGCTTTGTCCGAAGTGCCTTTCGATTTCGACCGGCCCACCGCCTCGCTGCGGCGCGAGGGCACCTGGCCCAGGATTGAGCTATACGGGCCGGGGTATACCGAGATCTGGAAATCGCTCTACGACAAGTTCGGCCTCGATTTCGAAAGCTCGCTCGATCCGACGCAGCCCGAGGAATACTGGCAGCGTTACCTCTATTTCAACGCCGGCTTCTTCTTCTACCGCTGCCCCCGTGAATTCGGCGCGCGGTTCCTCGATTATGCCCTGGCGATCCGCGACGATCCCCCGCCGGCGCTGGTCTGTCAGCCGATGACCCCCTGGCTCGACCAGGTGGCGCTGCCGTTGGTGATCCATTCTCTCGGCGGCGGACGCAACACCCTGCCCCCCGGCATGCTCGATGGCACGCATTCCTGTCACTACCGGTTCCTGCCGCTGCTCTTTGCGCGCGAGGGCAAGCATGTGGTCGACACGCTCGAGATCGTCGCCGCGCCGAACAAGGTGAAGAAACGGCTCAAGGAGTACGAACCCGCCCTGCGGATGATCTATCAGGGGCGCGGCCACAAGGTACGCGACCTGTTCGACCGCGATAACCTGCCGCGCAAGGAACAGGCGATCCGCAACAAGATCAGGCGCGAAGGTTTCTGGATGCGATGAGGGGTGGATGGTGCGGCATTGCCGTGGGTTCAATAACTGCTTCGAGCCCACTTTGACCGATGCTGCAAAATGCACGAAGGTCAGCTTTCACTTTATTTCGAAGTTAAGGTTGCTAATGTGAGGTCCAATTCCAAGCTGAAGCCATGACCGTCTTCGGCAAGAGGACGGGGGTCAAAAAAATGATGAAAACGGAAATTCTAGGTGGTGATCGGACTTGGCTGTCGTGGACAGGCATGGAGACCGATCTGATTTTCAATCACGGTGTAGAGTTGCCGGAATTTGCGGCGTTCCCCTTGATCGACAACTCTGACGGACGACAGCGGCTTCGGGACTATTATGAGGATTTGATCCAGATCGGCCGCGACACCGGTGCAGGCGTAATTTTGGACACGCCAACTTGGATGGCAAATCCTGACCGCGCAAAAGCTGTCGGCTATGCGGCCGAAGACCTGCCGCGTGTGACCCGCGATGCGGTTGCTCTGGTGCGCAGCGTCTCGAATGAACACGCCGATGCAGCGATTTGTGTCAGTGTTCAGATTGGCCCTCAAGGCGATGGCTACGCGCCGGGGATGGCATCGGCCAAGCTCGCCGCCGACTATCACCGCCCGCAGATTGCGGCCGCCAAGGAGGCTGGCGCTGACGTCATAAGTGCCTACACACTTGGGTCAGCAGCAGAGGCGATCGGCATCTCGCTGGCGGCGCAAGAGTTGGGCATACCGGCTGTCATCTCCTTTGTTGTTGAGACAGACGGTAAGCTGGCCGATGGGACGACTTTGGCCGACGCCGTCACGCAACTTGCCGACACGGCGAATCCACTGGCGATTATGGTGAATTGCGCGCATCCAGACCATATTGCAAACGGGTTTGACGGCGGAAACTGGGAAGTCAAACTTGCTGGCATCGTCGCAAATGCATCTCGGCAAAGCCACGAAGAGTTGGACAATGCGGAAGTTCTTGATGATGGCGATCCTGACGAGTTGAGTCGGCAGCTCGCCGACCTCAAGGGGTCACACTCTGGCGTCCGCATTTTGGGCGGCTGCTGTGGAACGGACCTGCGGCATCTCCGCAAGATTGCAGAAAGGGTCGCTGCAACCTAAAAATCTCAACTTGATAGCCCAGAATCGTGGCTGACTGCGCCAATTAATTCAACATGTTTCGTTCGTACCGGTGCATTCATCCGTTACGCCCAAAGCGGACACAGGAGCACACGCCACGAAATGACGCTCTGTCCGCAAACCCGACACTCGACATTCTCCCGCTACATACCCTCTGGCCTTCCGCCCCCGCACTGCATACCTTCCGCGCAATTTCAACGGAGGACCACATGACCGACGCCCCGAACTACGGTTTCGACACCCTGCAAATCCACGCCGGCGCCCGCCCCGATCCGGCGACCGGCGCGCGGCAGACGCCGATCTATCAAACCACGGCCTATGTGTTCCGCGATGCCGAACATGCCGCCGCGCTCTTCAACCTCCAGGAAGTGGGCTATATCTATTCGCGCCTGACCAACCCCACCGTCGCGGTCTTGCAGGAACGTGTCGCCACGCTCGAGGGCGGCGTCGGCGCGGTCTGCTGTTCCTCGGGGCACGCGGCACAGATCATGGCACTCTTTCCGCTGATGGCGCCCGGCAAGAACGTGGTGGTCTCGACCCGGCTCTACGGCGGCTCGATCACCCAGTTCAGCCAGACCATCAAGCGCTTCGGCTGGATGGCCAAATTCGTCGATTTCGACGACATGGACGCCGTCGAAGCCGCCATCGATGACGACACCCGCGCGGTGTTCTGCGAAAGCATCGCCAACCCCGGCGGCTATATCACCGACATCGCCGCTGCCGCGAAACTGGCCGATGCCGCCGGTATTCCGCTGATCGTCGACAACACCTCGGCCACGCCCTACCTCTGCAAGCCGATCGAACATGGCGCGACGCTGGTGGTGCATTCGATGACCAAATACCTGACCGGCAACGGCACCGTCACCGGCGGCGTGGTGGTCGACAGCGGCAAGTTCGACTGGTCGGCCTCGGACAAGTTCCCGTCGCTCAGCGCCCCGGAAGAGGCCTATCACGGGCTCAAGTTCCACGAGACCTTCGGGCCGCTGGCCTTCACCTTCCACGGCATTGCCATCGGGCTGCGCGATCTCGGCATGACGTTGAACCCCCAGGCGGCGCATTACACGCTGATGGGCATCGAGACGCTGTCGCTGCGCATGGAGCGCCACGTGCAGAACGCCGAAAAGATCGCCGCATGGCTGGAAAGCCACGACGCCGTGGCGGGTGTCACCTATGCCGGCCTCGACAGCTCGCCCTACAAGGCGCGCAAGGACGCGTTCTGCCCCAAGGGCGCCGGTGGCCTCTTCACCATCAAGCTCAAGGCCGGCTACGACGCCTGTGTCAAATTCGTCGATACGCTGGAACTGTTCAGCCATGTTGCCAATCTCGGCGACACCCGGAGCCTCGTGATCCATTCGGCCTCGACCACCCACCGCCAGCTCACCCCGGCACAGCAGGAGGCGGCGGGCGCCGGCCCCGACGTGGTGCGCATCTCGATCGGGATCGAAGACGCCGACGACCTTATCGCCGATCTCGACCAGGCGCTCAAGGCCGCCTCGGCCTGAGCCGCGACTGACCACCGCATGCCACAGATCGCGCCCCGATTTACCCCGGGGCGCGATTTGTCTTGGACTGGGCCGCAATGGCCTTATGCTGGCGGCAAAAATCCGAGCGAGGCCAAGCAGGATGCAGCACAGGACAATTGCCGCCAAGGGATCCGAGACCGCCATGGCCGATCCGGACTTCGGCTATACCACCGCCGTCAATGAATACGGGTTCTATTGCCTGCCCGATGCCTATGCCCGCCGCGAGGTGCCGCGGGTGCTGCTGGCCGGCGGCGTCTATGAACCCGAAACGCTGAAACTGATGCGGCACTGGGTGCGCGATGGCGATGTCGTCACCGGCGGCGCCTTTGTCGGCGACTTCCTGCCCGCGCTGTCACAGGTGATGGTGCCGGGCGCGACGGTGCATTCCTTCGAGCCCGCGCCGCTCAGCCATGCCGCCGCCCGCATCACCCTGCGGCTCAACCGGATCGACAATGTCGCGCTGCATCCGCTCGCCGTGGGCGAGACGCCGGGCACGCTGCATCTTCAGACCGTCTCGGACAGCGGCCAGCCGATGGCCGCGCGCGCCCGAGTGGTGGAGGATGAGATCGCCGGCAAGACGGTTGCCGTGCCGGTGGTGCCGATCGATGATCTGGTCGATGCCTCGCGCCGCGTCTCGGTGCTGCATCTCGATCTCGAAGGTCACGAATGGCCGGCTCTTCTCGGCGCCCGGCGGGTGATCGAGACCTGCCGGCCGCTGCTCGTGCTCGAGGCCGAAAAGGCCTGGGCGCAACGCAGCTTCGAGGCCCGTCTGACCGAGGCCTTTCCCGGCCTCGGCTATCGCATGGTCGGGCAGATGGAGCGCAATGCGTTTTTCCTGCCCGACGCCGCGCTCTGATCGCCCTCAGCGGGTGATCGCAAAGGTCATCCGCACCTGCGCGGAAAAGGTCAGCTCGCCGCCAGCCACCGGCACATCCCCGACCACCGACATCGACTCGGCGCGGGCAAACATCGGGCCGGGACCGCCCGAATTGCCCGGCTCGACGATCTCGATCACCGGGCCCAACTCGACCCCGGCGGTCTTGGCATAAAGCGCCGCGCGGGCCTGCGCGTCGACAACCGCCAGCCGGCGCGCCTCGGTCATGTGCAAATCGGGGCTCTGGGCGCCGAAGCTGACGCCCGAGAGCCGATTGGCCCCGTCTTCGACCAGCAGGCCGATCACCTCGCCGAGCCGCGCCATGTCGCGCAGACGGACGGTGATGTCATTCTGCGCCCGAAAGCCCACGATCTCCGGCGGTTCTTCGGGTGTCGAGCGGTTGCGGTCGCGCCAGATCGGATCGATCCGCAGCGAGGCGGTCTGCACGTCGCGCGGCGCAACGCCCAGCTCGGTCAGCCGGGTGAAGATCTGCTGCACCGTGCCGCTTACCTCCGCCATCGCCTCGGCCGCGGTCGGCGCTTCGTGGCCGACGCCGATCGACAGCGTCGCCATATCCGGCGCGGCCTGCACCTGGCCTTCGCCGGTGACAACGATCTGCCGCGCCACAGGCGTTTCTTGCGCGGCCACGGGAATCGTTGCGATCAGGGCAACAAAAGTGTTTACAATCAAACGTCTCAACATTGGCGGAACCTTTGTGTTATACTCATCACGGCGGATGCCGGACCGCCCTGTGCCCGCCAATCTAGAAGCGGCGGCGGAGCGGCGCAAAGGGTTTTCTCGGCGGGAAGCTGCCCTAAATTCGAGGTGAGGCGGTCGTGACTTGTGCGACCCGCGAAGGAGTGCGAAAGCCGAACGAATGAAACCAGATTTTGCACTGTTGCTGTCCTTTGACGGGATCGCCCTTCTGCGCCGTGCAGACGGCGACACCGAGGGCCGTTGGTACAAGCTCGGCGATGTGGCGCCCGAAACGGAAAACCTGCCCAAAGCCCTTGCAGACCTGCGAAATTCCGCCTCGGCAGAGGGCGGTGATCCGGCGGAGGTCAAGCTTGTCCTGCCGACCGAACAGGTGCGGTTTCTCGACATTCCGGCGCCCGCAGCGGGGACTTCGCCGGTGGCCTCGGTCGAATCGGCCCTGGATGGCGCCACGCCCTATGCGATCGACGATCTGGTTTATGATTACGAGGCCGGCGACGGAAAGCTGCATATTGCGGCCGTTGCCCGCGAAACGCTGGAAGAGGCCGAGAGCTTTGCCACCTCGCACGGGTTTCACCCGCTGGGATTTGTATCGGCGGTGGCCAGCGGCGCCGGCTTTGGCCGCGAGCCGTTCTTTGGCCCGACCGAAACCGCGCTGACCTCGCTCGCCCCGGGCGTGACGGTCGAAGGCGACGCGGCGCCGATCATCGTGATTGCCCGCCCGACGCCGCCGAAACCGGAGCCCTTGGCCGAACCGGAGGCCAAATCCGCCGCCGAACCGGAACCGGACCTTGCGAAAGGCTCCGCACCGCAAGACAAGCCCGCGCCTGCGGCAAAAGCCGAACCGGACGCCAAGCCCGCGGCCAAAGTCGAGCCCGCACCGGAACCGATGGCCGCGCCGACGCCCGCTGCGGATGCGGTGGCCACGCCCAAGCCGAACTCGGCGAAAACGCCGGCAACAACTTCCGCGAAAGCCCCTGCCCCGGTCACCGAGCCGAAACCGGAGGCGGCCGCGCCAAAGGCGAAACCTGTCGTCGAGAAGCCGAAGGCGAAACCGGAAGCAGACAAGCCGAAACCCAAGGCCGCCAAGCCAAAGGCGAAACCGGCCGCACCGAAACCGGCACCGGCGGTCCCGCCCGAAGCTCCCCCCGCAGCCAAGCCGGCCCCGGCGCCCCGACCCGCGCCGACCGCCAAGCCGAAATCCGCCCCGCCCAAGGCGAAACCGGCCGCTCCCAAGGCGCCTGCTGCCAGCGACAGCGCCGCCGCGCCCAGTTTTGCCAGCATCCGCGCCCATCGCGATGCCCCGGCCCCGCGCCCGGCGAAACAGATCAGCGCCCGGTCCGACGCCCCGACCGGCCCCAGCACGGCGCCCAAGCCGCAGGATGCAACCGAGGAACTTGCCGCCAAGGCCCGCGCCTCGTTCTCGATGCGGCCCAAGGCCCAGCCCGACCCAGCCGGCCCGGACAAGGGCAAACCCGCCAGCTCCACCGCCGCCCTGGCCGTCGCCGCAAGCACGGCCGCGCCCGAGGCTTCCGGACCATCCGTCGGCTTTGCCAGCCGCCGCAAGCCGCTGAAACCCGCCGACCCGGCGGCCGATATCCGCAAGCCGGCCTTTGGCAAGGGCAAGCGGCCCGCCGCCGCCGGCCCAGGCAGCGCTGTGATGGACGAGAGCGAGCGGATGACCGTCTTTGGCGCGCGCGGCCAGCAAAAGGTGGGCGGCAAGCCGCGGTTCCTCGGGCTGTTCCTGACCGCCGCGCTGCTGCTTGTCATGCTGGCCGTGGCCGCCATGGCCTCGATCTTCCTCGACGAGGGGCTCGCCGGCTTTTTCCGCCGCAGCCCCGACACCCAGGTCGCCGCGGCCGCCGCCCCCGAAAACCTGCCGCAAGACAGCGCGGCGGCCCAGGCCGCAACGCCGCCGGATGCGCCGGCCGCGATCCGGGTCGAGCCGGTGCCCGAAACCGCGCTTGCCCTGCCCGAAACCGGCGATCGGATCAACCCGGAAGATCCGGCCGCCATCAATGTCGCAGCCCTGAATGCCGGCCTGCCGGCGCTGAGCCGCGATCTGGTCGAGGATCAGGTCGACGGGCTCTCGGTGCCTTTCGAAGCCGAGGCGCTGAGCCCGGAACAGGCCGAAGCGCGCTATGCGGCGACCGGCATCTGGCAGCGCGCGCCCCTGCCCCCGGATGAGCCCGCCCAGAGCCTTCTGGGCGATGTCTATGTCGCCTCGATCGACCCCTCGGTCGCGGTGGGCGACGCCGTGGCCATCCCCACCAGCCGCGAGGCGCAGACCGACGTCCTGCCGCCCTCGCAGGTGAACCCCTATCCCGCCGATGCCGGGCTGACCTTCGATGACAACGGGCTGATCCGGCCCACCCCCGAAGGGGTGCGCCACCCGGCCGGCTTCCTTCTGGTACAGGGCCCGCCGCCGCTGAAGCCGCCGCAGCGCCCCGGCACCGGCACCCCGGTCGAGACCGCCCTGCCGGCCAGCCCCGAGGCCGCCACCGGCGCAGCGCCCGACGCAGAGACCGCCACAACCGAGGCCGATCCCGAGGCGGACGCACCGGAATCAGCGCCGCGGCTCAACGTCGCGGCCGCGGTGGATGAAACGCTTTCCGGCCTCAAACCACGCGGCCGTCCCGGCGATCTGATCGAACAGAACGAGCGCGCCAACCTGGGCGGCGTCAGCCTGGAAGAGCTGCGCCAGAAGCGCCCGCGCCCCCGGCCCGAGCAGGAAGCCGAGAAGATCGCGGCCGAAGAGGACATCGAGGCCAGCGCCCTGGCGGTGGCCGCCTCGCCGCAGCCGCAGCGCCGGCCGTCGAACATCGCCGCCCTGGTCACCCGCGCGCAGCGCTCGACCGAGGCGGAGGAGGTGCAACAGGCCGCCGCCGTTCAGCCGCGCACCGTCCAGCCCAGCATTCCCTCGCGCGCCTCGGTGACCTCGGCTGCGACCGAAAAGAACGCCATCAACCTGCACAAGGTCAACCTGATCGGTGTCTATGGCAAACCGGCCAGCCGCCGGGCGCTGGTGCGTCTTGCCAATGGCCGCTACCAGAAGGTCAAGGTCGGCGACCGGATCGATGGCGGCCGGGTCTCGGCGATCGGCGACGGCCAGCTCAGCTACGTCAAGAGCGGCCGCAACATCGTCCTGCGCATGCCGCGGGGCTGAAGCCTCGCGCCAAAGTGACCTTCTGCCCCCCTCGACGTGATCGGGCGGATGGCGCATACCGGCGCGAGATCGGCTAACATCTCTCATCAAAGGAGATCCCATGCGCCTCGCCCCCGTCCTCTGGACAATGCTGAGCCTCGCCTTGCCCACGGCGGCTGCGGCAGCCACGTCAGACACCTACAGCTCGACCGCCCTCACCGCCCGGCTGATCACCGCCGAAGATGGCGTCGCGCCCGAGGCCGGCACGCTCTCGGCCGGGCTGGTGCTCGAAATGGCGGACGGCTGGAAGACCTATTGGCGCAGCCCCGGCGAAGTCGGACTGCCGCCGGAGCTCGACTGGGGCGCTTCCGGCAATCTCGCTTCGACCGAGCTGCTGTTTCCGGCGCCGACCCGCTTCACCGCCTTCGACATCGAGAACTTCGGCTATGGCGATGCGGTGACCTTTCCGATCCAGGTGGCGCTCGAGACCCCGGGCCAGCCGGCCCGCCTGGCCACCCAGGTGCGGCTTCTGGTCTGCAAGGACATCTGCATCCCCGAGGATTTCAGCCTCACGCTCGATCTGCCGCAGGGCACCGGCATCGACACCGCCGCCGCCGAAACCCTAGCCGACGCCCTGGCGCGGGTGCCGGAAGAAGAGGCGGCCTCGGGCCTCGAGATCGAAGCCGCACATCTCTCCGACACGGCGCTGACCTTCGCGGTGCGCCATGCAAACGGCTTTCGCACGCCCGATGTCTTTCCCGAACTGGACGAGGCGATCTTCGGCAAGCCCGATCTGCGCCTCGACAGCGACCGCACCCGGCTCTGGGCCGAGGTGCCGCTGCTCTATCCGCTGGACGGCGCACCCGAGGCGCTGCGCCTGACGGTGACCGACGGCAGCTATGCCGGCACCATTTCGGCAGAGCTGGGCGGCAGCACACCGCCGGCGCCGTCGCCCGGGCGGGGCCTGGTGGCCATGGCGCTGATCGCGGTCCTCGGCGGGCTGATCCTCAATGTCATGCCCTGCGTGCTGCCGGTGCTGTCGATCAAGCTCGCCGCGGCGGTGCGCAAATCCGACCAGGGCCGCGCCCGGGTGCGGGCCGGCTTCCTGCTCTCGGCGGCGGGCGTTCTGACCTTCTTCTGGGCGCTGGCGGCGGTCACCTGGGGGCTGCAAACCATGGGCCACGCGGTGGGCTGGGGCCTGCAATTCCAGAGCCCGGTGTTCCTCTCGACGATGATCGTGATCCTGGTGCTCTTCGCCGCCAACCTCTTCGGCCTGTTCGAACTGTCCCTGCCCGCCGCGCTGCAAACCCGGCTCTCGGTCGCCGGCGGCAGCGGGCGGCTGGGCGATTTCACCACCGGCGCCTTTGCCGCGGTCCTGGCCACGCCCTGCTCGGCGCCCTTTCTCGGCACCGCGGTGGCCTATGCCATGTCCGGCGGCGGCCGCGAGATCGCGGTGATCTTCACCGCGCTGGGCTTCGGCCTCGCGCTGCCCTATCTCGCCGTCGCGGCGTTTCCGGGCGTGGTGGCGCTGCTGCCGAAGCCCGGCCGCTGGATGCTGGCGCTCAAGCTGGTGATGGGGGGCCTTCTGGCACTGACCGCCGCCTGGCTTTTCTTTGTCCTGACCGGCGTCGCCGGGCTCACCGCCGCGGCGCTGACCGCGACGCTGATGGCGCTGATCCTCGTGGCGCTCGCCTTCCGGCGCCTGCCCGGCCGCGTGCTCACCGTGGCGGCGCTTGCCGCGCTCACCGTCGCCCTGCCCGCCCTGCGCGATCCTGCCCCGGCCGCGGCCGCCCAGAGCGCCACCAACTGGGTCAGCTTCGACGCCACCCGCCTGGCCGAACATGTGGACGCCGGCAAGATCGTCTTTGTCGATGTCACCGCCGACTGGTGCCTGACCTGCAAGGCCAACAAGGCGCTGGTGCTCGATCGGGGCCCGGTGTCGCAGGCGCTTGCGACCGAAGACATCCTGCCGATGCAGGCCGACTGGACCCGCCCGGACCCGGCGATCTCGGCCTATCTGGAAAGCTTCGGCCGCTTCGGCATCCCGTTCAACGCGGTCTACGGCCCGGCCGCGCCCAACGGCATCCCGCTGCCCGAGATCCTCAGCGAAGCCGCGATCTTCGAGGCGATCGAACAGGCCGGCGGCTGACCCCCGGCCCCGGCCTTCCTCTTGCGGAAATTACCACGGGGAGCGCGCGGGGCCGGCCTCTCGCTCAGACGCCGGCCGCGCCGCTTGTCCGCCGTATTCTGCCGGCCCGGCGCCCCCACCAGAGCCTCCTCGGCCGCCCGATGGACCTGCCAGACCACGCCTGCGCGGCCGAAACCTCATGGGCCCGGGGCCCACAGCTCATTCGCAAACGGAATAAAGCGTTTCGGCTTGAACCTGAATCGCGAGGGATTCCCTTGAGGCATCAGATGTGATTCATCCTCATTGGGAGGATGGATCATGTCAGCACCTTTGCCTGCGGCGCTTCGGAAACGGTTTCAGAGATATATTGAGGAAGGATTGAGCGGGCGTGCGGCAGCGTTGCGTCTGAAGGTGTCACCGGCCACTGGCGCACGGTGGGCGCGTCAGGTGCGGACCAAAGGTCATGCGGGACCGGCTCCCCAGGGACCTCCACGCGGCAAGGGAAAGCTGGCGCCGCACCAGGATTTCCTTGAGGAGTTCGTCGCGCAAGACCCCGACATCACGCTCTTCGAGCTGCGCGATGCGCTGGCCGATGCCGAGGGCGTGCGGGTGCATCATTCCTCCATTGCCAACCTGCTGTCCCGGCTCGGTTTCACGTACAAAAAAAGTCGCTGGTCGCCGCCGAGCGCCGCCGCGCCAAGGTAAGACATCAGCGCGTCGATTGGTTCAGGCATCGGCTTCCCGCCGTCTCGGCCTTTCCTGAACGCGTTGTCTTCATTGACGAAACGGCAGTGAAGACGAACCTGACCCGCCTGCGCGGCAGGGCAAAGCGAGGCGAGCGCCTGACAATGGACGCCCCCTTTGGCAGCTGGGGCACGCAGACGCTGATCGCGGGGCTGACCCAAGACGCGCTGATCGCGCCCTGGGTCATCAAGGGCGCGATGGATGGCCCGGCATTTGCCGCTTACGTCGAAAAGGTGCTGGTGCCGGAACTGGAACCCGGCACTGTCGTGATCCTCGACAACTTTGCCACCCACAAGAATGCCGCTGCCGCCAAGGCCATGCGCGACGCCGGGTGTTGGTTCCTGTACCTGCCCCCATACTCACCCGATCTGAACCCCATCGAACAAGCCTTCTCCAAGCTGAAAGCTCACCTCCGACGCATCGGCGCAAGAACATTCACTGAGGTCTTTGAGGCAATCGGATCAATTTGCAATCTCTACGAACCAACGGAGTGCTGGAACTATTTCAAGGCTGCCGGATATGTCTCAGGTTAATGTCGAAACGCTTTAGTACTACAGTTGCGTATGATTTGATTTTCTGATTCAACCGT
>NZ_JARAML010000044.1:0-18017 GCF_028807375.1 Marinovum sp. PR37
AGGGCTTTGTCGGCCATGCCGAGCAATGCAACATCCGGGTCCGTCGCTATGGTGGCGTCAACGTGCCCTACGGCGCGGCCGCGCCGGCCCGCGACGCGGCAGAATGAGCCGGCCGGCCGGGCGCGGGGCACATCCCCTCGCGCCCGGCCGGGAATTGGTGAACAATGGATATCAGCTTGACCCGTGAGCAGGAGACCCCCCATGCAGCTTCCCCAGACCCCGACCTTCCAGCTTGACGGCAAGCGCGCGCTGATCACCGGCGCCACTTCCGGGATCGGCCTTGGCGCCGCCACCGCGCTGGCCCGGGCTGGGGCGCATGTGACCTGCGTCGCCCGCCGCCAGGGGCCGCTGGACGCGCTTGGCGCGGCGATGGCGGGTGAAAACCTGGCCTTTGCCCCGCTGGCGCTGGACATCACCGATATAGACGCCACCCGCGCCGCCCTCGCTGCCGCTCCGGCCTTCGACATCGTGGTCAATTCTGCCGGCATGGCGCGCCACGGCCCGGCGCTGGATACCGATCCGGCGGATTTCGATGCGGTGATGTCGGTCAACCTGCGCGCCGCCTATTTCCTCTCGACCGCCGCAGCTGGCCGGATGATCGAAACCGGCCTGCGCGGGTCGATCATCCATGTCAGCAGCCAGATGGGCCATGTCGGCGGCGTCGACCGCGGTGTCTATTGCGCCTCGAAACACGCACTCGAGGGGATGGTGAAATCCATGGCGATCGAATGGGGGCCCAAGGGCGTGCGCATCAACACGCTTTGCCCGACTTTCATCCGCACCCCGCTTGGCGAACAGACCCTGGCCGATCCGGCCCGCCGGGCCTGGATCGAAGACAAGATCAAGCTCGGCCGCGTCGGCGAAATCGAGGATGTCATGGGCGCGGTGGTCTATCTCGCCTCCGAAGCGTCGGCCCTGGTCACAGGCACAGCGCTGATGGTCGATGGCGGCTGGACTGCCGATTGACCATTTGACCGGGCCAGAGCGCGCAGCCGGGACAGCGGTCGCACTCGCGCGCAAAAGGCGCCTGTGGGGGCGGCCGACGACGGGCAGGTTTTGCGCGAATAACCGCATAGGTTGTGCTATACTGCGACCATAACACAGAATTCATTTTTGAACCGCCTGAGCCGCCCCCGCCAAAGTCGGAGAAAGTCATGTCTCACAAATCATCTGTCCGCGACCGTCTTGCCCATCTCGAAGAACTCCGGGGCATCCTGCCCACCCGCGCCCAGCCATCGGAAACGCTCTCGGGCATGGCCGAGGGGCTGCGCGCCAATGACATCGGTCGCGCCGCCAGCGCCGCCCGCACGCAACTCGATTCGCTCGATCTCGATACCGGCCGCAAGGCGGTCGCGCCGGAGCTCTATGAAGACCCGGCCATGCGCGAGCAGATGGCGGGCTTTGCCGGCGCCGGGATGAACTTTTTCCACAGCGATGCCGATTTCTGGAACCTGCCCCTGGCGGAACGCGAGAACCAGGGCGGCAACGGTCTGGTCAATCGCGTCTTCGTGCACAGCCAGCGCCTGCTGCTGGAAACCTCGCGCATTGCCCTGCGCTTCGAGGCAGATGTGCCCGAGGCCGACCGCGCGGCGATTTTTGCCCGCCACAATATCACCCGTCTGAGCAGCGCCGGCCTGCCTCCCGACACCTACCGCGCCGATACCGGCGACGCCCGCGCACTCGATACCTGCCTGATGCTGATGGAGGAGGCCGAGGTCACCTTTGCCGAGCCCGATTTCATCGAACATATCGGCCAGCGGCTCACTCCGAACGACCCGGATCTGACCCGGCAATGGCATCACGCCAATATCCTGTCGCGCAACGCCTGGGATCGGACCCAGGGCGAAGGCATCAGGGTCGCGGTGATCGACAACGGCTTTGACACCACACATCCTGATCTGATTTTCGGCGCAGGGTCGGGGCATTACCGCCCGACCTTCGATTTCGTCGATGCGGATTTCATCCCCGGAACGGCCAATATTCCAGACGGCAACCATGGTACCGCCTGCGCCGGGATGATTGCCGCGATTGCCGACAACAATCTGGGAGGCTGCGGCGTGGCGCCCGGCGCCGATCTGCGGATGATCGCCTGCATGAACGATCAGGTCGGCACCCAGCTTACTCTGGCCCGGGCCATTGCCTATGCCGCCGATCCCTCCAAGGAAGGCGTTCAGGAAGAGGGCGCCGACATCATCGCCTGTTCGCTCGGCCCCAATGGCGCGGTCTGGACGATGAGCGCGGTTCTGAGCGACGCGCTGGATTTTGCCGCCGCCAGCGGCCGCGGCGACAAGGGGTGCGCGATCTTCTGGGCCTGCACCAACGGCAATCATCCCATCGGCTCGGATCAGGTCTGCTCCCATGCCGAGGTGATGGCGGTCGGCCGCGCCACCGCCAATGACACCGACAATGGCTCGGGCTTCGGCCCCAAGCTGGACTTCCTCGCCCCCGGCGTGAAGGTCTGGGTCCCGGCCAGCGGCGGTACGTACCATGAAACCACCGGCACCAGCTTTGCCGCGCCCTGTGCCGCCGGTATCGGGGCCCTGGCGCTGTCGCAGAAGCCCGACATGACAGCGCATGAATTGCGCCAGGTGCTGCGCGACACATGCGACAAAGTCGGCCCGCTGCCCTATATTGGAGGGCACAACATCCGCTACGGCCATGGCCGCGCGAATGCCGAGGCCGCGGTGGCCGAGGCGCGGCGGCGTGGCACCGGACTCTGAGCAAAGCCTGTCACATGGACAAATCGTCGGCCCTTCAACGTCTGACCGGAATCAAGAAGGTCGAACGCCTGCGCGCCCTGCCCCCCGGCTCTGACGCCGCCCCTTCGGCCCCCGACATCGCGCAGCGCGAGCTGGGCACGGCCTCGCAGGAAGCGCAGGCCGATCTGCAAACGCTCCAGGCCGCCGGCTGGACCTTCGGGCCGCCGGAAAGCGCCCCGGACGACCGCGCTTTCGAGGTGGTGATGGACACCGACGGGCATCTCAAGCTGGCCGGCCGTGCCCTGACCGTCAAGATCAACCCCGATCTCTCCGCCGAGCGGGTTGCGGAGCTTCTGGCCGAGCTTGGCTTCAAGGTCCGGCGCGAGCTGGGGTTTGCCCCCAACACCTTTCTGATCGAGGCCGAAGGCCAATCCGGGCTCGAGGCCGCCAAGAGCCTCAACGAGCGCCCGGAGGTACTTTACGCCGAGCCCAACCTCGTCGAGGCGATGCAGACCCGGCGCTGAGCCCCTGCCGCAGGCTCTACAACGAGGACAGCCCCCGCAGCGCAATCGGATACAACGTCCCGATGGCGTCGCCAGCCCGTCATCGGGACCGATAGACCCCGGTTTATGGGCGTTCGCCGTCCACGCAATGAAAGATCAGGGTTTCGAAACGATCCAACCTCGGGACCGTCACGCTGGCGCCGGATTCCGTAGGGTTTAGGGGCAGGTCCAGCCCTGCTTTCAACGCGGAGACCCGCGCCACCGGCCTGCCTGCTTTCAGTTTTAACATTATGTCGTGCATCGGCACCGGGGCATGAAAGGCATGACCGTTCTGGCCCGATTGATTGACCAGCGTGACAACCATCCAGCGCCCGTCTTTTCGAGCCTGGACGTGAACCTCGACCAATGCCGGGGCATCCGTGCTCAGGCAGATCGGTGGGGCGAATGTGGCCAGAACGCGATTCATCAGGATGGCATGCGCATGATTGCCATGGGTTTGGTAATGGCTGCCGACAGCCCAGGGGATCGTGACGCAGCAGCCCGCGCCGTGGCGGTTGACGATCAGACCCGGATCATCGGCTTCCACCTCATGATAGCATTTCTCAGGCGGCCCGTGCATATGCGGTGGCAGGTGGCTCAATATCGCCTCGGCGCCCGCTTTCAATTCACAGTCCATGTATTCACCATAGAGAAAGACCACATCGAGTGCGTCCTGCCAATCCAGCCGCGCCTTGTCTTGATCGCGCAAGGAGAAGTAGGCGCTGTTGGCGCGGGGCCGGATGCCGCGCACCGCGCCAATTCCACTGGCGACAAGGCCACAGCCCCCCGTGGCCCGGCCATTTTGGTCAAGCGTCGCGGTCTGGCCCGTGGTGATCAGCACGCCACCGGCTGCGACATAGGCATCCAGCGCCGCCACGATGTCCGGTCGCAGGCAACGCGCCTCGCCAACGATCACCGTCTTGTAGCGCGACAGGATTTCCAAGGTCGGGGCGATTTCCAGCGCGTCCTCTGGCCAGACGTCATAAAGGATGTGATTTTCCGACAAGATGCGCAAAATTCCGTAGTATTCGTCTTTGGCACCGTAGATGAAATTTGCCTCGGGCTTGATCAGGCAAACCTCGGCCAGAGGTTCCACATCCTGATACCAATGGGCATTCTGCGCGTGATAGTGGAACAGGTCGCGCACCCCGTCGTAGCTGACCCGGTCCTTCTGATTGCCCAGCGTGCCGATTACAAAGAAATCGAGCGGAGCGGCGCAGGCGATATTCTGAACAAGCCGCAACCTGGACAATTCCGGCGCGACACCGGAATAGCGAAACCGGCGCGACACGAAATGCACCGCAGCATTGGCCACTGTCTTGTCAGGGTAGGCAGGCATGACGCTCTTCACATTATCGGCGGATTCATATTCCCATTCGAGGTTGCGCTCAAACGTGGTCGCGGCTTCCTTGCGCCAGATATCGACCCCGCGGCTGGTGTAGGTACAGATCGCGATATTCGGGTCCAGCGCTTTGACGTGCCGGTTGATCTGGTCATATTGCTCGTTCGTGCGCTCCAGCGAAAACCGTTCCAGCGCCAGAAACGCCGGGTTGGCCGTGTCGGCCGTCGGGGGCAAGTCCATGCCCGTGCGCGCATGAAAACTTGTCTGGCAGGCGTCGCATTGGCAGATGCCCAGATAGTTGCGGTCGTAATCGTCGCGTTGATACCCCGTCATGTTGAAAAACACGGCATCAAGGCGATAGCGTGCGATCGTCTCTGACAGGATTTTCAGGCAATATTCCTGCTGATAGCCACCGCTGACGCAGGCCTGCACCTGACCGTTGTAGTTGTTGTGTGTTCCCGCCTCGCTGACATAAAGCCATTCCGGCCGCCGCGCGGCCAGGCTTTCGTGCACCTTGGAAAAGTCGAACCGCGCCATGAATCGGATGCCGGCCTCGTGGCACCGATCGATCACTTCGCCCAGAATGTCGCCCCGCCCGATAGGCAGATGCGGGTTGGGGTAATGATACTCCAGTTCCGTCGGGTAATTGGCGACAATGCCGCCGACGTTGAACAGAACGACATTGGCAGAGAAATCCACCAGTTCGGCGACAAAGCCCGCCGGATCCAGGTCGATGTCGATTTCGCGCAGGTTGGTCTGAACCAGCCGGATCGGTTCTGTCAGCCACCATGACATGGCGTGTTCCTTTCTCGGATCAGTGCGGTCATTTCGCGGGGGGCAGTTCGACGACCAACGCGTCCTGCGCGGGCACACGGTATAACCCTTGGGAAAACTGGCTGTCTGCACCGCCCCAGGCCTGTTTCGGCTGTGCGCCGCCAACATCGGCAATCAGGCTGGACACGCGCCCCTCTTGCGCCACGCGTTCGGGATTGACGAGCCAGAGCCAAAAGCGGTCGCCGTCGGCGTGCAGCCGCGCCTGAACGCGGGGATTGCTGTTGCTCACCGCGGGTTCATGCCCGGCCCAGGTCAGCAGGTTGCCAAAGAACGTCCGCAGGCCGTCATTGGGATGGTAGTGATAGCTTGCCGACAGGTGCGAGCCGATCAACATCGTGCGCCCCGCGCCAAAGCGGTTTTCGACAATCGCGGTTTGACCGGTATCGAAATTGGCCAGCGCCGTGCCGCTGGTGGCACGATACGCCTGCCGGAAACCCGCGCAGGTCAGTTCGTCCCCCCGATGGAAAATACTGTTGCGGTCGGCGATGTCGGGCATGAATTCGACGTCCTCCTCTTCAACCCCGAAAAGCGTATCGAGGCCGAGGTTCGGCTGCTTCGTGCCAGCGCGTCCGCCCGGTCCGAAGTATCCCGGACAGGCTTCGCAAATCAGCACTCCGCCAGCCCGGACCCAATTGGTGATCTTCTCGACCTGATCCGGCAAGAGCATGATCGGATAGGGGAAATAGAGGATGTTCCGCCCTTCGATATCGTCGATATGAACCCAGTCGGCTTGGATGTTGTTGTCAAAGAACCCGCGATAGGCCCCCCACATCGCCGCCGAATAGGTGTCGAACTTGCCGTTGTAGTTTAGCAGGAATGCAAATTCCTGAGCTTCCGGTGCCATGATAATGCCGATGTCACCGGTGACCGGCGCGGCCTTCATCAGATCGGCCTGCTTTTGCGCATTGGCCCAGCGTGCGATGCTGGCGGCCATGTCGGATCTGGGCGTGCGCTGCCCGGCCATGTCGTAAGACCCGAAAGCGCCGAACAGCGGACCGTCCAGAAGCGGCCGGAACCGCAGGTTCATCATGCCCCGCGCGCCCCCGGCAAAGGACGACAGTGACCACAGGCGGATATCCTCGGGCGTGGCGACGCGCCCGTCGTCCTTGTCGCGGCCCAGAACCTGCGGCTGCATCCACAACGGCCCGCCCTGCCGCTCGGCGTGCCAAAAGGTTTTGCCCCGCGCGGCCCCCCGCACCAGATCGGCGGCAAAGAAGTTTTTCCACGGCTCCGTGCCCTTGCGCGCGCTGACCCATGTATAGCCGTAGGTTTCCACCTTGGACGCGGCGCGCCAATCGTCCGAACCGCGTTGGGCCAGCTGCGTGACAGAACCCGCGGTGCCATGCGCGACGATCATCGCATCGGGGTCCACCGCCCGGATCGCATCGATGCGGAATTGCATTTGCTCGTAGTGATTGTCCTGCTTGAAACGCAGCCAGTCGAGGCATTCGCAATAAGGCATGAACTGCGTCGGCGGCTCGATGTCATCCCATTCCGCATAGCTGTAGCGGTGCCACGCCCGGGCCAGATCATCGAGCGTGCCGTATTTCCGCTTCAGCCAGTCGCGGAACGCGGCAACCGTATAGGGGCCGTAATCGGTGTAGGGCGAATAATTGCATTCGTTCCACACGTCATAACCCAGCAGCGCGGGGTGGCCCTTGTACCTCCGGGCCATGGTGGTGAGGAAGTTATGCGCCGCTGCGCGAACCTCTGGCGCGTTCAGCGTCAGGGTGCCGGTGCCGCCGCCGGAATGGCTGAACCCGCCGGTGGCGGACGAAGGGCTCTGGATCGAAGGATGCACCCGCCCGTCATAGAGCACCTGCCGTGCATCGGCGAATTTTCGCACCGCCCAATCCGGCGTGGTCTGGGACAGTTCGGCAATGATGGTGACGATCCCGTGCTTGGCGGCAAGATCGAGCTGGCGATCGTAATCGTCCCAGTCGAACTTGCCCGGCGCACGCTCGATCGCGCTCCACATGAACCAGTGGCGAAAGACGTTCAGCCCGTCTTCTGCGGCTGTCTTGTAATCCCTTTCCCAATCCTGTTGCGGTGGGTTTGATTTGCGAAAATAGACGGCACCAAAAGGCACCTGAGGTAATTTTGCCATTTTTCAGTACCTTATGCCGCTATCTGCCGCGCGGTCACGATCCGATCACCGGATGAAAGCGAAAAGAACTTGGTCTTTTCCAGATCGAAGGCGGCGGTCACAATGTCCCCGCTGGACCATTGGCCGGCATCGCGCATCTTGCACTGGACCGTCCGCTCTCCGAAGGACAGGGTCACCAGATCCTCGGCCCCTGTCGGTTCGATCACCTCGATCCGCAGCGGCAGCGCGAACTCGCCCCGGCGCTTCGGGTCTGAGGCGGTCACCAGCCGCACATCCTCGGGCCGGATGCCCAGCATCACGCCGTCGCCGGGGACGGCGTCGGCCAGTGCGCCCATGGTATCGACGGTTTCAGAAAATGGGCCCTGGGTTTGCAGCGTCACCCCCTGCGCGGAAGAGATGACATCGCAGGGAATGAAGTTGATCTCGGGCGAGCCGATGAACGAGGCGACAAACATGTTGGCGGGTTCATCGTAGATCACGCGCGGCACGTCCAACTGCTGGATCTCGCCGTCCTTCATCACCGCGATCCGGGTGGCCAGGGTCATCGCCTCGATCTGATCATGGGTGACATAGATCATCGTCTTGCCAAGCCGTTCATGCAACTTCTTGATCTCGGTCCGCATCTCGACACGCAGTTTTGCATCAAGGTTCGAGAGCGGCTCATCCAGCAGGAACACCTTGGGGTCGCGCACCAGCGCGCGGCCCATGGCGACGCGCTGGCGTTGGCCGCCCGACAGTTGCGACGGCTTGCGGTCCAGCAGATGCGTGATCTGAAGAAGCGCCGCCACATCCTCGACCGCGCGGGTGCGCTCTGCCTTTGGCACGCGGCGCATTTCCAGCCCGAAGCTGATGTTCTGCCGCACTGTCATTGTCGGATAAAGCGCATAGGTCTGGAACACCATCGCAATGTCACGGTCCCTGGGGTGGCTGCGGGTCACGTCGTCCCCGTCAATCAGCAGGTTGCCCTTTGACACGTCGCTCAGCCCGGCAATCATCGACAGAAGCGTGGATTTGCCACAGCCCGAGGGGCCGACAAGCACCAGCAGTTCGCCATCCTGAACATGAACGTCGAGGCTCTTCAGAACCTTCAGCGCGCCAAAGGATTTTTCGACGGATTTGATGTCAATGGTGGCCATTCTTCAACCTTTCAGAGAGCCGGCGGTCAGGCCGCGGACAAAGTATTTCCCGGCCGCGACGTAAACCAGCAACGTTGGCAGGGCGGCGATGATCACGGCGGCGGCCTCCACGCCGTAATCGCGGATCCCCCCCTTGGGGCCGGTCACCGCATAGAGCGCCGCGGTGATCGGCAGATCGGTCCCGGTGGTAAACGTCGCGCCATAGAGGAATTCGTTCCAGATGTGGGTGAACTGCCAGATCACGACGACCACGATGATCGGCGGCGACAGCGGCAGGACAATCCGCCGGAAGATGGCAAAGAACCCGGCCCCGTCGATCCGCGCAGCCGCCACGATTTCATCGGGGATCTGCACGTAATAGTTGCGGAAAAACAGCGTGGTGAAGGCCAGACCATAGAGGTTGTGAATGATCACCAGACCCCAGATATTCGTGGCCCCTAGCCAGCCCAGCATCTGCGCCGTCGGCAGCAGGAACAATTGCGCCGGAAGGAAGATGCCAAAGATCGTTGCGGCGAAAAAGAACTCGGACCCGGGAAACTTGAACTTGGTCAGCGCATATCCGGTGATCGCGCCCAGAATGGTCGAGGTGGCGGTGGCGGGCACGACCATCTTGACCGAATTCCAGAAATACGGCGCCATGCCGCGACAGTCGGTGCCGACGCAGCTGTTGAACATCGCCGCGCGCCAGGCACGGGCCGAGACTTCTTCGGGCCAGGACAGCACGCCATTGCGCAGGATTTCGCCCTGTTCGCGCAGCGACGTGATGACCACGATGGCGAGCGGCAGGATGAAATAGACCCCGAGCAGGACCAGCAGCGCATAAAGCACGAGCCGCCCCATCACTTCGCCAAGGGTGCCATCTGAGACGGCGGCGGTTGCCGCGGATGAATCGCTCATTGCTTGGTCCTCCGGCGGGCGATGACCTGATAGGATTTGTAGATTGCCATCAATGTGAACAGCAGCAGCAGCATGTAGACCGAGGCCACGCTGGCCAGAGCGATTTCACCACGGTTGAACATCATGTCGCGGACAAAGATCGACGGCACATCTGTGGCAATGCCCGGCCCGCCCCCCGTCAGGGCAAGGATGATGTCATAGGTCTTGAGCGCCCATTGCGAGAGGATGAAGAAGACGGCGACGAAAATCGGCGCGATCGATGGCAGGATGACCCGGCGATAGATCGTATGTGTGGGTGCGCCGTCGATCATCGCCGCATTGATGATGTCGCGGTTCACAGTCCGCAGCCCGGCCAGTACCAGCGCCATGACGAACCCGGCATGCTGCCACACCTGGGCGATGATGACCGTATATATCGCCCGGTCCTTGCGGGTGATCCAGTCGAACACGAAGCTTTCGAACCCCATGCCCTGCACCAGCGCCTCGACGCCGGTGCCGGGATTGAGAATCCAGCGCCAGATCGTCCCGGCCACGACAAAGGACACCGCCATCGGATAGAGATAGATGGCGCGAAAGATGTTTTCGCCGCGCACGTTCTGATCAATCGCAATGGCCATGCCGATGCCGATGACTCCGCAGACCAGCATATAGATCGGCCCGAAGGTGAACAGGTTGCCGGCGGCGACCTGCCAGCGCGGATATTTCCAGATTTGCCAGTATCCTTCGAGCCCGACGAAATCGGTCGAGGGAAACAGCGTGCTGTCGGTCATCGACATGAGAACCGTCCATCCCAGAAAGATGAAGGTGCCGATCAGCGTGATGATGAAAGCTGGGGTCAGCGACAGGCCGATGACCAGCCTCTCCGTCACCCGGCTGTCAAGGCGGGGCCTGCGGCGCGGCGCGGCGGCCTGCTCGGACGTTGAAAATGTCATTTTTGTACCTTCGTCACCGCGGCAATGCGCCCGGTGCAGTGCATTATGGAGCCTGCCGACAGATGCGCTGCCGGCAGGCCCCGCATTGTATCAGCGCGTGATCTCGATCGCTGTGCGGATCGCTTCGGCGCCGTCCTCGGGCGACATGTCGGTGTTCATGTATTCGCTCACCGCATCCATGATCGCCCCGCGCACATTGCCCGGCACCGCCATGGAATGGCCCATGCTCAGCACCACGTTGCCTGCGTCGCTGGCCGCCACCAGATCTTCTGCCGATTTCTGCTGGCACGTGTGGAAATCCGCCAGGTCGATGTCACTGCGCGGCGGGATCGATCCCTTGACCTTGTTGAACGCGGTCTGGAACGTCTCTGACATGCCGATCCGTGCAAAGCTTTCCTGCCCGGCCAGTTCGTTGGCGTCCTCGGTGTTGAACAGGGCGATGGAATCCGCATTCAGCAGGAATGCCGGATCACCCTGATTGTTCGGCGCCACCAGACACAGGAAATCGACTCCCACTTCGGCATCCTGCTGGGCCAGGGCGCCAAGTTCCCAATCGCCCATGAACTGAAAACCGGCCTCACCGGCCAGCATCATCGCTGCCGTCTGTTCATAGTCGCGTCCCGGCGAGGCTGAATCGACCCAGCCCATCATGGTGCGCAGTTGCTCCAGCGTCGCCTGCATCTCGGGCGCATTCAGGGCCGTGTCGTCGAGATTGACAAAGGCATCGCGATACCAATCGACCCCCATGCCAAGGCCGACGGCCTCGAACAAGGTGATCTCTTGCCACTTCTGCCCGCCAAGCGCGACGGGGATGATGCCCGCGTCCTGCATCTTCGTGGCGACGGCGTTGAATTCCTCCCAAGTGGTTGGCGGCTCTGCCCCCACTGCATCCAGCGCCTTGACGCTTGTGTACATCCAGTTGTTGCGGTGGACCGTGACCGGAAAGGCGACATAAGCGCCATCGTACTGCATCGCGCCTTGGATCGTCGGGGCCAGCAGATCGTTCCAGCCCTCTGTCTCTGCAATCGCGTTGATGTCACGCAGAAAGCCATGCGAGCCCCATTCCTGGATGTCGGGCCCCTTCAGAACGACGGCGCCCGGCGGATTCCCGGCCAGCGCCCGTGCCCGCAAGGTCGCCATCGCCGATGCGCCCTCGCCCGAGACTGTCGTGTCTTTCCAGGTGCCGCCCTTGTCTTCGAAAAGGCCGCGCATGGTTTGCACGGCTTCCCCCGAAGCCCCGTCCCACCAGTGAAGAAGTTCAATGGACGGCGCGTCCTGTGCCATCGTCGTGGTTGTCGCAACGGCCAAGGCAGCGGCGCCATAGAGACCTAGTCGAATATGTGTTGTCATAATTTCCTCCCATGAAGTCCTGCCCCACCGCCCGCGGGAATCCTCCCTCCACGGCGTCCGGCATGTGCACGATCCCCGCGAATCCGCCAAAAGTCAACAACTCTGTACCGATTTAGACCCAAATCGAGAAATTGGGCCAGCCACTCAGGCGACATCGAGCGCCCAGCCCTGCTTGCGGATGTTCTTTTTTTACTTTAAACACAACACATTATGCAAATTCTAGGAAGCCGTGTCGAATTTTCGGAAAATTGAGTGGGTCACAATCCGCGAAAGCTCACAACGCATTCAGCCAATTGACACGGTGATATGTACCAATATATGCAAAGTGGGCCGTACCAATTTCGGGCGGTTGCCAAGGAAATAATCTGGAGGTCGCCCCCGATGGACAGGCCGCATTTCGTGAACCTCGACGCAGCGCCCGGCGACGTCGCAATCCAATGGGCCGCGGGCAAGCTGGCACAGGCCCACGCGGAATCCGGCGCGACAGAGCACGGCCCGCGGATTGTTGTCGGATTGACCACGTCGCCCAAGCCCGGCATCTGGCACGGCTTGGATGACGTCCACCTGCCGGAAGGCGACGACAGCTTCGTCATTGCCTGCCACAAGGACGCGCCAGAGCTGCTGGTCTGGGGCACCACGACCCGCGGCGTGGTGTATGGCCTGCTTGAACTTGCCGACCGGCTTGCCCATGGCGCGGCAGTGACGGCGAAAGACTTTGTCACCCCGATGGTCCGCAGCCCAAAGGCCCGACTGCGCAGCGTGTCGCGGTGTTTTTCAAGCGAGATCGAGGACAAGGGCTGGTTTCACGATCGCGAAGGCTGGCGGCGGTATCTCGACATGTTGGCCACCAACCGTTTCAACCGTGTCGCGCTGACCTTTGGGATGCCATACAATTATCCGTATCAAAACGGGTACCTGACGGACGTCTACCTGCATTTCGCCTATCCCTTCCTCGTCGCGCCGGAGGGCCACGATGTCCGCGTCCGCGAGCTGTCAGATGACGAACGCGCGGACAACCTTGAAACGCTGCAATTCATTGGCCGTGAAGCAGAGCGGCGCGGGCTGGAATTTCACCTCGGCCTCTGGACCCACGGTTATGATTTTGATGACACGCCGAGGGCCAATTACACCATCGACGGCATCACACCCGACAACCACGCCGCCTATTGCCGCGACGCGCTGCATGCTCTGCTGGTGGCGGTTCCCCAGATCCGCGGTGTCACGCTTCGGGTGCACATCGAAGGCGGGGTGCCTGAGGCGTCCTATGACTTCTGGTCGGTGGTGTTTCAGGGCATCGCCAGAACCGGTCGGCCGATCGAGGTTGATCTGCATGCCAAGGGCGTGGAACCGAAATTGATCGACACCGCGATCCGCAGCGGATTGCCGGTGAACATTTCGCCCAAGTATCTGGCCGAACATATGGGCCTGCCCTACCATCAAGCGGCGATCCGCCGCGAGGAAAGCCCACCCGAAGGCGACGTGCCGAGCGCGATGAGTTTCAGCGAAGGCAGTCGCCGGTTCCTGCGTTACAGCTATGGCGATCTTCTGTCGCGAGCGCGTGATTATTCGGTGTCGTTCCGCATCTGGCCGGGCACACAGCGCATCCTGCTCTGGGGCGATCCTGACATGGCCGGGGGCTATGGCCAGCTGTCGACAATCGCCGGTGCCACCGGCGTCGAGATTTGCGAGCCGCTGTCTTACAAGGGGCGGATGGGTAGCGGCCAGCCCGGCGGGCGTTTCAATTATACCGATGGGGCGCTGATACCGAAATTTGACTGGCAAAAACACGAGATTTTCTATCGCATCTGGGGGCGCCGGTTGCATGACGCGGCGGCGGAAGGGCCGGAACTTCTGCGCCTGCTCGACACCCGCTGCGGTGACGCCGCTGACGATGTGGCCAAGGCCCTGACAGGGATTGGCGGTGTGCTGAACATCGTGACCCAGGCCTATGGGCCCTCGGCCTGCAATCACTATTACTGGCCCGAGATTTACGACAATCTTTCGCTGATCAACCCTCCCGGCCAATTGCCCTACGGCGATGACTTCGACCAACCGGGCCGGTTCGGCAATGCGCCGACCTTTGACCCGCAACTCTTTGCCAATCCGGCACAATACGCCACTGAGGCGCTGGCAGACCGGCAAAGCCACCGCTACACCCCGCTGGACGTGGCCGGATGGCTTGACGCGCGGGCCGAAACAGGGCTGGCGGCCGCAAAGGCCGCCGAAGCCCGGAATGGTGCAGACCTCCCCGAAACGCGCCGGATTCTGGCGGATGTGCGCATCCTTGCCGGCATTGCCCGGTTCTTTGCTGCCAAGTTTCGCGCCGGTTGTTCGTGGGAAATCTACCTCAAGACCGGCGACCCAGAGCTTTTCAGAGCCGCCAAGCGCCAATATGCGGCGGCCATCGAACATTGGAAATCCGCCGCAGACACCGGCACGAAAATCTACCAGAGAAATCTGTCTTGCGGGCCGTTCACCTGGCTTCAGGGCAATTGGGCCGACCGCGTGCAGGCGATGGTGCGCGACCTTAACGACATCGAAGCTTGGCACGTCGACACCCGCCTGCCGCTGTCTGCGGATGCCGACACGCTTGCGCGGGTCAAGGCCCTGATCGCGCAGGGCGGCAGGATGCAAACCGCAGCGGCGGGCCACGCTCCGCCGTCGGCCTTCGTGCCCGGTGCCCCCGTGAAATTGCGACTGGCCCGGCGTGCAGACTGGTTCGCCGCGCCGGTGTTGCACTATCGCCGACTGAACCAGGCTGAAAGCTGGCTGCAATCCGAGATGACGCCGGACGGGGCCGACTACATGGCCACAATCCCTGGCCTCTACACGGAGTCGGATTTCGAGCTTCAGTATTACTTCTCTGTTGAGACGCCTGCGGGGCCTTGCCTAATGCCGGGCTTGACGGCGGACCTCTCCAATCAGCCCTATTTCGTGCTCTGCGCGGAGAACACACCAAAAGGGGACGACCGATGACCCAGGCGACGATCGCGGCGGTCCATGTGACCGCGTTCCGTTATCCGATCCAGAATTGCGCGACCGAGCGCGCCTCGGGTCACACTTTCGACTGTACCGGGGCCACATCGTCGCGTGCGCGACTGCACGTGACAGTACGCGCCACCGATGGCTCTTGCGGCACCTATGTCGGCGGTACCGACGTGATGCTGCCTCAGGTGGAAAAGGCCGCTCAATTGCTGATCGGAATGCCCTGGCACGCCCGCGAACCTTTCTACGCCACTGCGCGCAGGCTGCTGCAAAAACACGATCGCATGGGCGTCGGGCTGCTCGATTCCGCATTGTGGGATCTTGCCGGAAAGCGGGCCGGCATGTCGGTCGCGGAAATGCTGGGCGGCGCGCGCGCCACGCTGCCGGCCTATGCCTCCACGTGGATGGGCGGCCCCGGCGGCGGGTTGCAGGTGCCACAAGATTACGTCGATTTCGCGCTGGAATGTCGCGAACTGGGTTATCGGGGCTTCAAGATGCACGGCTGGGGCGTCGATGACGTGGACCGCGAGATCGCAACCGTGCTGGCCCTGGGCAAGGCCATTGGGCATTCGATGGCACTGATGAGCGATCCGATGTGTTCGATCAACGGGTTTGGCGACACGCTGCGGCTGGCCAAGGCGTGCGACGCGGCAGGCTTTTACTGGCTGGAGGACCCGATGAGCGACGGCGGGCAGGCGGCGACGGCCTATCGCGCCATACGCGAAAAGTGTGCGACCCCACTGATGATCGGGGAATGCGTGCGAGGGCTGGAGGCGAACGCTTCGGTTGTGCTGGCGGGCGCCAGCGATTTTGTCCGCGCCGATCCCGATTTCGACATGGGGATCACGGGTACCATGAAACTGGCCCATTTCGCCGAAGCCATCGGACTGGATGTCGAGCTACATGCGCCCGGCCCGGCGCAACGGGCCTGCATGGCTGCACTGCGCAATTCCAAGTTCTACGAAGTGTCGATGGTTGGCCCGGGCCGAGGGCTGTTCGCGGGCGGTTATTATGCCTGTGGCTACAGCGATGCGCTGGATGACGTGTCGGCGGACGGCACCGTGCCTGTGCCCGTCGAAGCCGGGCTTGGCGTTCAGTACGACATGGATTTCATACGCGGATATGCCTTTGCCGACCTGAAGGTCGCAGCCTAGGCCGGCGTGACCGACATGCGGGCGGGCCTCCGCACCTTGCAAAAGGCCCCAAATTGCTGAAGCTTTCAGGATCAATGTGCAAATGAGCGTCCAGACCATGCAGGAAACGAAAAATCCGGGTCGGCCGACGGCCGATCCCGACCCCAACGCGACCGACGTGCAGGGGCTCGGCGAAGGTCCGACCGACCGAATCTACAACGCGATGCTGGAAGCGATTTCTCATCTCAGTCCCGGCACGAAACTGCCCAGCGAACGCGAGATGATGGAGCGCAACAACATCACCCGGCAAACAGCTCGGGTGGTGCTTAACCGGCTGATGCGGGAGGGCGTTGTCGAGCGCAAGATCGGCAGTGGCACATTTGTCAGCGAACGCTATCACACAGCCCAAGACGACACGGATCGCGACGATGTCGACGCCGGCCTGAGCGATGTGCTCGAGGCGCGGCGCGGGCTTGACCCGCTGGTGGTGGAGCTGGCAACGGAACGGGCATCGCCGCGCGACATCGACAGGTGCGAGACCATCCTTAACCAGTTGACCGCGTCCCACGATCTGGGTGAGATCAAGCGCCTTTGTTACGACTTCCAGCTGGCGCTGGCGGCGGCCACCCGAAACCCCATCCTTCTGGCCAATTACAAGGTTCTCTATACCTCGCGAAAGAACCTCGGCTGGGACCGGCTGAAGTGGCAGCACAAGAACGGCAATTCGCGGCAGGAACTTATCAAGCGACAGACCGACATCTTTCAGGCCATCAAGCAACGTGACCGCTTTCGGGCGGTATCGCTGGTATTGCGCGATCTCGATCGGTTGCAGACCCTGACCATGGGACCGCGCGTCCTGCGCTATCCGAAAGAGGACGACGACGGGACGGAAATGCTTTGACCGTCGCCGGGCCGCGCAGGGTGGTCAGCGACCTGCCCCTGTCCCGGGCTCAGCAGGACAGGATCATTGCCGCATTCGGCGGTTGCGACCTGCGCATTCTGGGGGGCAGTGCCGATCTGCCGCGCGCGCTGGATCAGGCCGACATCGCCTTTCTCAGCCCGCAAGTGAAGGTCGAGACCCTGATTGCCCGGCCGCATCTGGCATGGGTCCACATCGACATCAGCGGAATGGAACGGTTTTCTCATCCGAAGATCTTGAATGGCAGCACTGTGATTACCGGTTCCGCAGGCCGGTCGGCGCCGGTCCTTGCGGAACATGTCCTGATGTTCATGCTGGCACATGTCTATCGGCTGCACAGGCTGATGACCGCCCAGAACAACTGCGAATGGGCGACGGAGGGGTTCGCGCATCGGCGCGGTCTTTTCGGGCAAAGCGTCGGCATCATCGGGTTGGGCCAGACCGGGCGTGAGATCGCCCGCATGGCCAAGGCGCTGAACATGCAGGTTCTGGGCTTCAACCGCTCCGCTCTCGAGGTCGCGCATGTCGACACCCTGTTTTGTGACGCAAAGGGCGATGGGCTTGCTCCGCTCCTGGAACAATCCGATTTTGTCGTGCTGTGCCTTGCGCTCACGGATGAGACACAAGACCTGATCGGGGCGCCTGAGCTCGAAAGGATGAAACCCGGCGCCTGTCTGATCAACATCGGCCGGGGCGCGTTGATTCAGGAGGAGGCGTTGATCGAAGCACTGGAAAACGGCCAGCTGGCCGGCGCGGGGCTTGACGTTTTTCGTCAGGAACCCCTGCCCCCGGACAGTCCGCTTTGGCATGCGCGCAACATCCTGATCACACCGCACGTTACGCCGGGAATGCCAGACAAGACCGCCCGGACGGTGGATATTATCCTCGACAATATTGCCCGGTTCCGACGGGGCCAGCCACTTCGAAATGCGGTTCGTCCGACCAATCGCCTGACCCAAGCGACCATGTGAAAGCGGCGGAAGGTTGGCGGGCTGAAGGAGACCCGCATTGTCCGCAACATCCCTGAAAGGCGGCCCGTTCAACTGGGCAGACCCGTTCCTGCTGGACGACCAGCTCTCCGAAGAAGACCGCATGATCGAGCTATGCCCGAAAGTTGGTGACGGTGTGATCAGGCGGCGGT
>NZ_JARAML010000045.1:0-17571 GCF_028807375.1 Marinovum sp. PR37
CCGCCGCCTGATCACACCGTCACCAACTTTCGGGCATAGCTCGGCGAGATCCTCGTCGATCCGGCCGAAGCGCGCGCAAGGCTTCGCACTGCCCTCCGGACATGACGCCAAAATCCCTGCTACTTAACGAGAAGGCGCTTGCCGACATCCAGCGCCGAACGGTTTACCTTTCTGAAATCCGGGGCACAGAGTTTGCGCTCGTATGGTCTGACGCCATACTCACGTGGCTGGAAAAAGTCGCCGGTTCCGGTGCGCAAATCGGCACCAAACATCCGTCCGAAAAGGGCATTCGAACATTCGGATACAAGCGGCAGGCCACCATCCTTGTGGAATTTCTCGAGACAGAGCTCCAGATCATCCGGGTGTACTTTCCCGGTCAAGACTGGTCGGTCTGAAGCGGACGGCCCACTCCTGCCGTTCAGCCACGGCCAACGTCGGTGCGGAGCGGCCCGACTTTGCTGCCATTCGCTGCGACGGCGAATTATCGCACAGTGCGGACGAAGCTGGCTTTGAGATTGACAAAGAAGGCGCTCGCGCGTGAGAACGCGAACTGCGCCAGACCCACGAGATCCTGCGCAAGGCCTCGGCGTATTTCGCGATCCTGTCGTGCAAATAAGAGCAACACCCTCGACAGTTCTGCCGATATGAGCAGCGCAGGCAACGTGATTTTGATCTATCAGCCCGGAGCCTGTGCATGGAGAGATTCAGGCAATCGTTTCAATTGTGAATTGAAGCGGTACAGCGTCACGCCGGCTCGAGGCGATGCGCCTGTGTCACCTTGCCCCTCTCCGCACACTCAAAGACCTGCCAACTCAACAGGTCGGCCGGCGCGCGATGATGTCTCGATTGCAGCAATCAGGCCTTGCGAAATCAATGCCTCACGTCTTGTGACCATGGGCGGCCTGCCGTGACGGACGGCCGCGATGAAGTCCGCGATGACGGCTTGATGCCATGCGTTTTTCCCACCCAGAAAGCCCGCCGCCCAGTCGCCGTCGCGCCCGGCATAGCCGTCAAGCGCGGCCTGCTCGGGCGTGCCGTCGCCATCGGCGTCGAGACCATGCTCCTCGATCAACATCAACGAGGAGAACTCGTCATAGGCCCAGTCGATGCTTGAGCACGCCCGGCTCGTCGAACAGCATCTTGAAGGCGGCGTCGATGAATACATTCGGATGGACATATGCGCCACCGGCAAGGGATGCCGACAGAGCGGCGGCGGAAAGAAGGGCGCGCAGGATCATGCCGGGTATTAGAAGCGGCAGCGTCGGGATGGCAAGGACCTTGACAGGACTGCGCCGCCGCTTTCGCCTGCACGGTGGCCTGACGAGCTCGGCATTCCCACCTACGAGGCGAACACCCCATGAATTCAGGGCCCATCCGCACGAAATCGAGTTTCCAAATCAGGCGTCTCGAGGAGATGCGCGGAAGAAGGCCTGATCGGTTGACGGTCCAAGCGGCGACCCGGCCGGCGCCGGTCGCCCGTATCGAAAAACCGCTATGTCTCAGGCGAGTCCGGCTCAGAAATGAGCCACTTCGAAACATGATATCTCGGGGCCATAGTGAGCAACCGTCCCAGAAGCAGCATACCTCCCTTCAGGACTGAACCGCGTTTCGGCGCGACAGAGGACAGGGAGGGAAGATCATGAAAAACACCCATCACTGGTGGCATACGCAATCGCTGGCCACCGCACCCCGAACGTGCCGCAACTTCATCGACGGCGCCTTTGAACCGGCACCGCAGGTGACCATCGCCGTGCACAACCCGGCCAATGGCGACCTGCTGGGCCACGTTCCGGCCAGCACCCGCGCCGACGTGGACAGGGCGGTCGTGGCCGCCCGCGCGGCGCAGCCGGAGTGGGAGCGCCGGACCGCCTCGGAACGCGCCGCCAGCCTGCGCCAGATCGCGACGAAGATCCGCGACAACGTGGAGGATCTGGCCGCGATCCTGGTGCAGGAACAGGGCAAGGTCTCGGCACTGGCGGAGGTGGAGGTCAACTTCACCGCCGACTACCTCGACTACATGGCCGAATGGGCGCGCCGCATCGAGGGCGAGGTCATCACCAGTGACCGCCCGAAGGAGACCATGCTGCTGACGCGCAAGCCGCTCGGCGTGGTCGGGGCCATCCTGCCCTGGAACTTCCCCTTCTTCCTCATCGCGCGCAAACTTGCGCCGGCGCTGGTCACAGGCAATACCGTCGTGATGAAGCCCAGCGAGCTGACGCCGCTCAACGCCTTCGCCTTTTCCGACCTGGTGGCCGAGCTCGACCTGCCGGCCGGGGTCTTCAACCTCGTCGCGGGCGACGGCGGCACCTGCGGCGATGCCATCGCGAGCCACCCGGACGTCGACATGGTGTCCTTTACCGGAAGCGTGCCGACCGGTCAGAAGATCATGCAGGCGGCGGCCGCAAATCTCACCCGCGTGAACCTCGAGCTTGGCGGCAAGGCCCCGGCCATCGTGCTGGCTGATGCCGACCTCGACCTTGCGGCAAGGGCCATCCACCAGTCCCGGGTGATCAATACCGGCCAGGTCTGCAACTGCGCCGAACGGGTCTATGTCGAACGCGAGGTGCACGACGCGCTGGTCGAGAAGCTGACAGAGCTGATGGCAAACACCCGCTACGGCGACCCGTCGCAGGAAGACGGCCTCGACATGGGGCCGCTGGTCACCGGCGCGGCCGTCGACCGGATTGCCGCCATCGTCGACGCGGCCGCCGCAGGTGGCGCGCGCATCGTCACCGGTGGCAAGCCCGACACCAGCCGGCCCGGGCATCATTTCCAACCGACGCTGCTGACCGAGGTGCCGGATGACGCCGAGGTGATGGTCAGCGAGACCTTCGGGCCGGTCCTGCCGATCCGCGCGGTGGACAGTCTCGACGAGGCCATCGCGCTGGCCAATGACACGCAGTACGGCCTGACCTCCTCGCTCTATACGAGCAACGTCAACGCGGTGCTGAAGGCCTGCCGCGAGCTGCGCTTCGGCGAGACCTACGTCAACCGCGAGAACTTCGAGGCGATGCAGGGGTTTCATGCCGGACGCAAGAAATCCGGCATCGGCGGGGCCGACGGCAAGCATGGCCTCTACCAGTACATGGAGACCCATACTGTCTATCTGCAGGAAGCCTGACCCTGGCAGAGCCGACCGCCGATCACAGGCCCGTCTGACCACCGTGCCGACCCTCAGCGAAAGTCCGCGCCCCACACCTAAGACGGGGCGCGGTCCAAGCGGATACTCAGCAACGCACTGTAATATAACAATTAAAATAGTTAACGAAACCGTTTGACAGAACAGAAATCTGCATGCGAAATTGGTCTTACCAAGGTAAGGGGTTTAAATGTCGATGAACCAGACCATGTCGAAGTCGGAAAAGATCGTGGCGTACTTCCGCAACGCCATCATCATGGGAGAGATGAAACCGGGCGACCGGCTGCTCAACGAACGCGAGCTTGCCAAGCATCTGGATGTCGGTCGCCCCCTGTTGCGCGAAGTGGTCAGATCGCTTGCCATCCTCGGCGTGCTGGACACCCGGCAGGGCGACGGCACCTATGTCGCCCGGATGAGCATCGACGCCTTTTCCGAGTACTTCACCTTTTTCCTGGCGCAGAACGACAGGGCCTTTTCCGACATCATCCAGGCCCGCATCGCGATCGAGTGCCAGGCGGTCCGGCTGGCTTGCAGCCAGGCAAAACCGGCCGACTTGGATGACCTGAAACAGGGGCTTGTGCTGCTGAAAGAAACCGCTCTGGATCCGGTGGCCGGCACCGAGGCGGAGGTCCGGTTTCATTCGTCGCTGGTCAGGGCCAGCCACAGTCCGTCACTGAACACCGTGTACCAAGCAATTTCCGAACTGATGAGCCACAGCTTCCTGTGGCGTCGCCAGCAATCCAACGTGCGCGAGGAGCATGTGCCCGCGCTGATCGAAGTTCACCTGCTGGTCTACAAGGCCATCGTCCTGAAGGACGAGGACGAGGCAGAGCGGCGGTTGAGAGAGCATTTCGACTTCAACGACCGACTCGAGGTCGAAAGGCATCTGCACGACATCGCCGGACGGGAGTAACCGGCGTCACCACCCGGCACCGAGGCAAGAGCCACCGGTCCGGACCATTCACCAAGGGAGGACATCATGAAGACCATCACCAGATCCATCACCGGCAGCATTCTCGCAGTGACGCTTGCCGCGGCCGCGCCGTTGGCTGCGGCGGCCGAAGACAAGCCGATCACCCTGAATTATTCCGACACCGCTGGCCCCGCCGAGGCGCAGATTGCCTTCGCCAAGAAGTTCTCCGAATACGCCGCGGAACTCTCGGACGGGTCGATCAAGATCAACGTCCACCCCGGTGGCACGCTTGCCGGCTACAGTCTCGAACCGGTGCGCGCCGGAATCGCCGACATCACCCAGGTCGGACCGACCCTCGCCTCCGACGTGGTGCCATGGATCTCGATCCTCGAGGCGCCCTACCTGATCGAATCCGACGCTCATTTCGACAAGGTGTCGGCGCAGGAGAGCCCGGTGATCAAGGAAATCCGCGCCAGAATGCTCGACGACAACATCTATCTGCTGGGTTTCTTCAACTTCGGCGTCCGTGACCTGACCATGAAGGAACCGGTGCATTCGCCCGCCGAGCTTGACGGCAAGCGGATGCGGGTCATCCCGTCGAAGCACTGGAGCGACATGTGGCAGACCTTCGGCGCCGTCCCGGTTCCGATGTCGAGCTCGGAGACCGTCTCGGCCATCCTGACCAACGTCATCGAGGGCCAGGAAAACCAGTGGCATGACATCGTCGGCAAGGGCATCTACGACGTCAATAAGTTCGTCATGAAGACCGAGCACGTCGTGACCTTCGCCGGCGTCTGGATGAACGCGGGCAAATGGAACCGGATGTCCGAGGCCCAGCAGGCCGCCCTGACCGAGGCTTTCGAGACGGCGAAGACCTGGTTCCAGACCGACTACAACCCCAGCAAGATGGCGGAATACGAGGATTTCCTCGTCTCCAAGGGTGTGACCATCGTCCGCGAGGAAGAAGGGCTAGACCGTGCCGCCTTCATCAAGACCTCGGAAAACTTCTACGACGCCCACAAAGAGACCTGGGGCAGCTGGATCGAGACGATCCGCGGCATGAAGTAACTCCGACTCTTCCTCACCTCTTCAACTGAAACAGGCGCCTGCCACCCACGGATGCAACCTCCGTGGCCCGGGAAAGCTGTGTCGCGCGGTCTGCGTGGGCGGCAGGTGACCGAACTTGGATCGCATAACAATGTCCAGCCACGGAACAGACCTTCGTCCCGCCTCAGCCCCAAGCCCGATACGCACCGTTCTCGTCGGCTGTGGCGAACACGCACGGGTCGTCAATCACGCCGCGCTTTCGCTGATACCCGATATCGAGGTCGTCGCGGTCTGCGATCTCGACCCGACCCGGGCCCGCGATGCCGCGCGCCAGTTCGGCAACTGCCCGCATTTCACCGATCTCGGCGCACTGCTGTCGAAAACCAACGCCGAGGCCGCCGTGATCATCGGCCCGCCGCATGTCCATGCCGATATCGCCGCGACCTGCCTCGAGGCCGGGCTTCACGTCTTCGTGGAAAAGCCGCTCTTCACCAATCTCGACGACCTCGCCCGCCTGTCCGAGCTTGCGGCGGCCCAGCCCGGGCTGAACATCTCGGTCTCGTTCAACAAGCGCTACGCCCCTTACATCTGCCGGATCAAGGAGATCCTCGCCAACGAGAGTTTTGGAAAGCCCTCCTATCTCTATGCCAAGTTCGCCGGAGGCTACCGCAACGGACCGACCGACCTGCTGCGCGTCGGGGCCATCCACTACTTCGATCTCGCCCGTCATCTCTTTGGCGATATCGCCCGTGTCTCGGCCTTGCCCTATCAGAAACAGGCCGGACAGGCGCACATCGCCGTCAACCTGCAGTTCGCCAGCGGCGCTGTCGGCAACTTCTTTCTCAGCTCGCTCGGGCTGTGGTCGGCCAAGGGGGCGGAATACCTCGAATTGCGCGGAGACCGGAATTTCATCACCCTCGACAACCTGCGCGAGTTCACCTGGCAGAAACCGCCGATCGCGATCCGCGACAGCGGCAGCACCCACCAAGCCGGCATCGAGGTCCCTGCACCGGCGGAATACCTCGAACCGAACTACAGCAACATCAGCATGCTCGAATACCAGAGCAACCACCAGAACGGCTATTTCGCGCGGATCGAAGCCTTCGTCGCCGACCTGCGGTCCGGCCGCCAGACCGGGCCTGGACTTGGTGATGCCGAACGGGCGCTGAAGACGGCGCTGGCGATCGAGACAAGCATGGCGTCGGACGGCGCCTATGTCGATCTGCAAACGGCCGCGACGCCACAGCCCGCCCTGCGGGAACCCGCCTGAAACCCACCCTGGATCCCCCCTGAATCCCCAAGGAGCAAGACGTGAAAAAAGTTATCCAGCAAGAACTTGTCAAATTTTACACTTCCGACTTCTGGAAGTCCTTCCTGTCCCAGATCGAACTGGACAAGGGCGTCAGGCATGCGCACCTTTCGGTCGATGCCTCGGTGCATCCGACCAACCTCAAATACCTGACGAAAGCCTATTTCGACAAGCACGGCGAAAACCTGCGGCGCTCGATCTGGCTGACCAGCGAAGGTCCAGGGTTTTCCAACTGCTACTACATCGCGCCCGAAACCCGCTGCCATTTTGAGATCATGCAGATCTTCAACCCCGAGGTGATCATCGAACCCATGCCGCCGGAAAAAGCCATCGGCAAGAAGAACATCGACATCTGGGATGACGCCTACATGGCGAACTACTACAAGCAGTTCGACTTCCGCCCGGTGGATGACGCGGCCGCGAAACAGATCGACGATTTCTTCGAGTCCAAAGCGTGGCACCGGCTGCTCGAACAGATGGTCTACAACGTGCAGCGCAACAAGCACGGCCACTTGATCGCCCGTGTCGGCGTGCACCCCGAGGAAATCGCCAAGCGCGGCATCCAGGCGCTGCGCAACAAGGGATGGGTCGTCGACCGCGCGGTCGACATCACTTTCCGCGGCGACGTCGGCGGTGCGATGACCGGCGAAAGCTTCGAGTACAAGAAGATCACCTTCCTGCTGCAGCAGCCGGAAACCGTGCTCGAGATCGAATGGGAATATGATCCCTCGGTCGTCATTGAGGCCCGCCCCTACGATATCGTCCGCCTGCTGACGGTGCAGGACATCCAGAAAGACCTCGAGGCAGTGCCCTATGTGATGCTGACGGAGAGCGAGCTGAAAGAGGTCGCCGCGCAGTTCTGAACCGAAACGAGACCACCGGTCCGCGGCCACTGCCGCCGCGGACCCCGACAGGGAGAAAGCCTGCAATGACGGCATCACTGATCGCGAAAAGCATTCTGAGGCTCAGCTCGGAGCTTGCCGCCGTGTTCGCGGCGCTGGCCCTTTTGGTGGCCACCGCGAGCGTCGTGATCCAGATCATCACCCGGTATCAGAACAATCCGACGCTTTGGTCGATCGAACTGTCACAGTTTGCGGTCATCGCGATGGTGTTCATCGGCGCGGCCACCGCCGCAAGGGAGCGGCAGCATTTCCGGGTCGACTATCTTTCGGCTGCGCTGGGGCCGCGGGGACGATCCGTGCTGAACCTCGTCACCAAGGTCATCTCGGTCTGTGTCCTCGCGATGCTTGCCTATTTCACCTTCGAGATGCTGGCCAGCGTGATGCGCACATATTCCATCGCGGCCCGTATCCCGGTGCGCTTTGTCTACTACCTCATGATCTACGGCGTCGTCAGTTGGATCCTGGTGACATTGCTCGACGAGATCTCGCCCTCCGACCCCGACAGCCACTGACCCGGCACATATCTATTCCTGGAGCTTCGCAACAATGGTGGCACTCACAATCATACTGGCCTTCGCGGTCCTGATGATCTTGCAGGTACCGATCGTGCTTGCGCTGATCGGGATTGCTTTCGGCTATTTCTGGGTGAACGGCTTTCCCCTGACAATCGTGCCTTACACGATGTACAAGACCCTGAATTCATTCACCCTGATTGCCATCCCGATGTTCATCTTCATGGGTGAGCTGCTCAGCCGGTTCGGCTTTGCCGGCGACATGATCACGATCACCCGCCGCATGTTCCGGGAAAAGTTCGGCTATTCGCTGCGGCTCAACGTGATCCTCAGCCTGGTCTTCTCCGGCATGTCGGGATCGGCCATCGCCGACATCGGCGCCACCGGGCGGATGCTGGTCAATGCCGCCGGCCGCGAGGGAATCAGCAAACCCTTTGCCGCCGGGCTGACCATGGCCAGCGCGACCATCGGCCCAATCTTTCCTCCCAGCATTCCGCTGCTGGTCTATGCCATCGCGGCAAACAGCTCGAGCGTGAGGATGCTGATCGCCGGGGTGGTGCCGGCGGTGACCATCGCCTTCATCCTCTATCTCTTCGTGACCATCTACATCTGGATGTTGCAGCGCAGGCAGGCGGCCGCAGCGGTCCCGGCCGCGGAGACCCCGCCCGAACCGCCCTCGGCGCCTGCGACCTCGTTCCGCCGCGACCTGATGATTGCGCTGCCAGTGCTCGGCATCATGCCGGCGATCACGGGCGGCATGCTCTTCGGGATCATGAGCCCCTCCGAGGTCGGCGCCGCGGCGGTACTCTACACCTTGGTCCTGGCGATGCTCTACGGGCGCTTCGGGGTGCACAAAATCTGGCTCTCCTTCCGGTCGACGATCATTAGCTCCGCCGCCGTGGTCACGCTCCTCGCCGCCGGGTCGCTCTATTCCACGATCATGGTGAACGAGGGCGTCAGCGAATACGCGGCCTCGGTCTTCGGCAACATCGGAGACAACCCGCTGATCTTCTTCCTGATCATCAACCTGCTGCTGATAGCCGTGGGAATGTTCATCGACGGGCTGACGATCATCATCCTGCTGACGCCGATCCTGCTGCCCATCGCTCAGAGCCTGGGCATCCAGCCCGAGCAGCTGGGCATCGTGATCGTGTTCAACACCATGCTGGGGATGATGACCCCGCCCTTCGGGCTCAGCATCTTTGCCGTCGCCTCGGTCAGCGGCCTCAAGATCGCGGCCATCCTGCGCGTCATCCTGCCCTTCTACGGCGTCATGCTGGTCTGCCTCCTTGCTCTGTCCGCCATTCCGGCCCTGTCGCAATGGCTGCCCAACGCGGTGTTCCAGTGATGCCCCGTCAGAACCCCGCCCGCCCCCCGCCACGCCAGGCCACCGCCAGGCGGTGCGCCGCCCGGGCCGGCCCCGCACTGATCGCCAGCCGGCCACTTTTGCCAAACCCCAATCAGACCCTGACGCCCGAGCGCCGCGCTCCGGGTGCACAGGCCCCCGCATGCCGAAGGAACCGACATGAACACCCATTCCCCTGACACCGATGCCATGACCGCCCACGCCAGAGCCGTGGCCGATTATTTCGCCTCGGACCACTGGACCGGCTTTCTCGCCGATCTCGAGGGCGATGTCTGGCACTCGCATATCTACGCCGACACCTGCATCCACCCCGACTCGCTCAATGCGATCTTCGAGGCCTATTTCGCCCGGCGCGGCCAGCCATTGCTGCGCCGCATCGACTACCTGACCCCCAGCGCGACGGCCGAGGTCGCGGCCCTGCACAACATCCATCCCGACGGGCTGCCGCATTTCGACCTGTTCTTCCGCTACAAGGCGGGATGCACGCTGGCCCCGATGGACCATGACCGGGCACAGGACGGCCAGAACATCCTCCACTGGGGCAAGGCGGTGCTGGACGAGTTCCACCAGCAATTTCCGTTCAAGATCGTCGGTGTCGAGGAGGAGGCGGAAATCCGTCGCTACTTCCGCTCGCGGCACTGGAAGCAGACGCTGAACATGATCATGGACCCCGACATCATCCACCTGCACTGCAACCTAGTGATAAACTTTGACCCCAAGATCCTCGAGCTCATCGCGCGCGAGGCGCTGGCCGCCCAAGGCTGGACGATCGACAAGGTGGTGCCCAACATCTTCAGTGTCCACGGCACCTACAAAGGCAAGCTGGTGTTCCTCGGCACCCATCCAGAACGTGTCTATGACATCGGTTGGGAGTTTGGCGCCGATACGCTGATCGCCCCGGCCGACAGGCATTGGTCGCGCGATGACGTCCCGCTGGGCTTCGATCTCTGCTTCACCTCGGAATTCGACCGGCTGATCGCCAGCCAGGATTTCATCCGGCTTTCGGATGACGAGATCGCTTCGGTCGTCCGGACATTCGACTGAGCCTTTCCAGAGCGCGAACGATCTGCGGCAAGCGCACCGGCCCAGGCACCTTACAGGAGTAAACAGTGAAACATTCCCTTCCCATGGAAGATCGCCCTCGGGTCCGCCTTGGCCTGATCGGATGCGGTGAACATGCAACCTCCGTGCTTCACAACGCCGTCGGCTTCATAGACGATTTCCACGTTGTAGGGGTCTGCGACCCCGATGCCGGCCGCGCCCAGGCTGCCGCCCGCCGCTTCGGTCTGTCCGAGTATCACGACAGCCACGAGAGCCTGCTTAAGGAGGCCAGGCCGGAGGCCGTTCTGTTGGTGACCTACCCCGGCCTGCAACCGAAGCTGGCCAACACGCTGTTGCAGGCCGGGGTGCATGTTTACGTGGAAAAGCCTATCGTGATGAGCGAGGATGACGCCGAGACCCTGCGCCAGACCGTGAGCGACCATCCTGCATTGATTGCGGCAGTGTCCTTTAACAAGCGGTTCTCGGCCCATTACCGGCGCGTCAGGGAGATCACTTGCGGAGAAGGGTTCGGCACGCCGAACTACTTCCACTTCCGCTTTGCCGGCGGCCACCGGGCGAAGACTTGGGCTCTGCTCGCGGTCGGTGCAATCCACGGCTTCGACATGGCCCGCACCATGATGGGCGAGATCGAGGAGGTCTCGGCCTATCTGGTCGAGCTGGCGGAGGGACAGGCCGACATCTCGGCCAATGTGCGTTTCCGCAGTGGGGCGATCGGGCAGTTCTTTCTCAGCTCGATGGGCTTCTGGTCGGCCAAAGGCGCCGAACACATGGAGATCCGCAGCAATCAGAACGTCGTCACCCTGGAAAATCACCGGCAGCTGACCTGGCAAGGCCCGCCCTTGGACAAGTCGGCAAGCGACACCACCCAGATGCAGAAGGAGACCCCGTCTTTCGCTCAGTACCTGGAGCCGAACTACTCCAACATCAGCGCCCCAGAGTTCCAGTCCATCGCGCAGAACGGCTATCTGCAACCGCTGCAGGCCTTTGCCGAAGACATTCTCTCCGGCTCGCGGCGGCTGCCGACGCTGGAGGACGGGATCGCCGCGCTGAACATCGCCACCGCCATCGATCAGAGCATGCGGGATGGCGGGCGCCCGCTGCGGGTGGCCACCGTCTGACAGTCTAACCGCAGCGGAACGCGTCGGGGATGGACCACGACGCCACGAACTCAGGGAGGAAAGAATGGTCACAGCCATGCGCGAACACGCGAACAAGGTCATGACGCAGGTGCAGTCCGACGGCGCCGCAAGATCGGAACTGGTGGCGTCCTGGCACCGCTGCATGCTGCGCCACAGGTTGGACCCGGCCGCGCCGACCGGGCCGCGGAGGCTATCTGCGCAGGAACTGTCGCTGGCCCGTCACGGCACTGGGCCTCTGGTCGACAGCTTTCAGCAGGGCTTGCGAGACCTCAAGAAGGTCTTCGGCGGCCAGAGCGCATGCTCCCTGGTCACCGGTGCAGACGGCATCGTTCTTGACGCGAGCGGGCACGGCACCGACCCGGAGCGCCTCGACCACCTCGGTCTTTCTCCCGGCTTCGACTGGAGCGAGGAACAGAGCGGCACCAATGGCGTCGGCACCTGCCTTGTGTCCGAACGCCCGGTGTCGATCCGCCATGACGAACACTTCTTTCTGCCGGAGGATCCGATGGCCTGCGTCGCCGCGCCGATCTTCGGTCCCGAGGGTCACTTGGCGGGCGCGCTCAACCTGTCGCTTCTGAGCCGCGCCGCCGAAGACGCATTCGCCACCCGCGCTCTGCTTCATCTCGCGATCTCTGTGGCCCGGGACATCGAGAAAGCCTGTTTCGTCAAGGCCCACCCCGGCTGCCGCATCGTTACCGCCGAAAACCCGTCAGGCCCGGGTTTGAGCCTACTTGCGATCGACGGCGACGACGTGATTGTCGGCGCCACCCGGGCGGTGCGCACCGGCAGAGAAATCGATGCGCCCGCCCTCGCCCGGGGCATTCCCGCCAGCGACCTGTTCGAGCCCTGCGACAGCGACGGTTTCGCGCGGGCTGAACGAGCGGTCCTGCGCCGCACCCTGCTGCGCACGCAGGGCAATGTGACCGCCGCGGCCGAGCTTCTGGACATCAGCCGTGCGACGATGAAACGCAAGGTCGGCAAGCACTTCGCGCCGACCGGGCGCGCGACTCCGAAGCCGGGAACCGCCGCTCCCGGGCCCCGCCTGAACTGAGGCTGCCGCAAACCCTTCACCCCACATCAGAGACACGCTAATGAGCCAAGACATCCTACTGACCGCGCATCTCAGCCCCGAGGCGGAGGCGGCCTTGCAGCCACACGCGCGCCTGCATCTTCTCGACGAACTGACAGAGAGCGCGCTGATCGAACGGATCGGCGACAAGACGGCTCTGATCGTGCGCGGCGCCGCGCCGGTGACTGCGAAAGTGATCGACGCCGCCCCCTGGCTGAAACTGATCGCCCGCACAGGCGTGGGGTATGACAGCGTGGATGTGGCCCATGCAACCGCCCGTGGCATTGCCGTGACCAATACGCCGGGGGCCGGATCCCGCGCGGTGGCCGAAGCGGCGATGACCTTCATGCTGGCCCTCGTCAAACGCCTCCCGGAATGGAACGACGGGCTGAAGGCCGGCGACTGGCACGCGCGCTACACCCGGCAAGGCGGCGATCTCGATGGCAAGAAGCTGGGCATCCTGGGCTTCGGCCAGATCGGGCAAATCCTTGCCGAGATGGCGCGGCCCTTCAACATGAGCGTCGCCGCGCATGATCCATTCGCGCCGCAAGAGGCCTTCGAGGCGCGCGACGTCACGCGGGTATCGCTGGACGAACTCTACGCGCGCTCGGACATCCTCTCGCTGCATTGCCCGCAAAACCCGGAGACCACCGGCCTCATCGACGCGACCGCGATCCGCGCGCTGAAACCCGACTGCCTGCTGATCAACCTTTCGCGCGGCGGCGTCGTCGAAAGCCTCGACGTGCTCCACCACGGCCTGATCTCCGGGCAACTGGGCGGCGTCGGTCTCGACGTCTTCGATCCGGCGCCACCGGACACCGGCCATCCGATCTTTGCACTGCCGAACTGCGTGGTCTCACCGCATGCGCTGGCCACCACCAAGGGCGCCATGGACCGGATCTTCGCCGCCAGCGTCAGCGACGTCATCGCCGTGCTCGAAGGCCGCCGGCCGCATCACCTCGTCAATCCAGAAATCCTGCAGGAAAGGGTTCCGTCATGAAAACCGCCAATACCCTGGCGCAAAAGATGCGCCGCAAGCAAACCGCGCTCGGCCTCGGCATCGGACTGCCCGCCAACCCCTTCATCCCGAGATTTGCACAGCAGTTCGGCCTCGACTGGGCGTTCATCGACCTCGAACACAGCCTGATGTCAGCCTCGGAGGTCGGCATGATGGCGAACTACCTCTCCTCGGTCGGCGTGACCCCGCTGGTGCGGCTGGACAAAAGCGCCGTGCCGGAAGCCAGCCGCTATCTCGACAGCGGCGTGCAAGGGATCATCATGCCCCATGTCGACAGCGCCGAGGACGCTCAGTTGCTGGTCTCGCAATGCAAATATCCCCCCGTCGGAAACCGGTCCTGGGGCGGGGCGTCCCCGCAGCTGGGCTATCCCGCCAGGCCGACGGCCGAGTTGATCAACGAAGGAATCCGCGAAACCCTGGCGATCGCGATGATCGAATCCCGCGGCGCGCTGGAGGACCTAGATCGGATCGCCGCCACCCCCGGCCTCGACGGGCTGCTCATCGGCGCCACCGATCTCTCTGTCGAACTCGGCGTGCCCGGTGACATGGAGGCCGAAGAGATGCGCAACGCCTTCCGCGCCGTCTCTCATGCCGCGCACAAGGCCAGCGTGTTCTTCGGTCTCGCCGGCGTTGCCACGCCGGAGGCGATCGAGGGTTTGCCCGAGGTGAAAGCGGATTTCCTCCTGATCGGCATGGACTACAGGATGCTGGCGGCCGAGCTCTCCTCTCGCACCCGCCGGTGGGGCGCCCTTCGGCGGGCACCGGCCGGAACGGGAGCGGTGGCATGAAGGATCATCGAAATTGGGGGTTCGACCTGCCCAACGGCTCTCGCGTGGTGCATGGCACCGGAGCCGGCATCAAGACCCCCTTCCCGCAGTTCACCTTGGAGATGCACGAGCTTTCGCGCGGCGGCCGGCCGTTTGAAGGGCAGTTCGGCATGATCCCGTTCTGCACTGAATACAGGATGCCGCGTCATGTCCATATCGGCGAGAACCCTGTCAGCGGCGAACCGGAACTTCTGGCCGAGCGCATTCTTGTCATGAACGGTGTAGGTCTGCTGGAACTCGCCGGAGTCCTCTATGTGTTGCCGCCGCGCACCCTGATCGACATCGCCCCCGGCCTGCCCCACACGTGGACCGCCTGCCCCGAAGGCCTCGAGCTTCCAGATGGCAGCGTCAGCACCGGAAGGTTCGACATGATCTACCAATACGAGCGCACTACGGGATTCACCCCGGTGCGCGACTGTGGGCTGATTTCCCGGGTGGAGGAGTGCCGGCCCCATGACGGCCCGATCGAAGAGGTGTTTTTCCCCCGGTTGAGCCTGACGGAAGTGATCGCGGGCGCGGATCTGGTCTGGAGCCGGGACATCATCCCGCTTTACGCGAAGCACACTGTAGCGACCGGCTAAACTTGGCGACTGAGCTGCCCTCGCCACTGGTTAGCGGCCCTTGCCGTCGAGCTACGCCCGAAAGTTGACGGGGCGGTAAAACGCCAGCGGGACGCCACTGGTTCGCGGTTATGATCGATGCGTTTGCGATGGTTTTTTTCTTGGTTCCGTTCAGCGCGGTGTCCGAAGCGGCTTCCGGATTGTCGCGTTGATGATCTATGGATCATCATGGTCGGGCGGGTTGGTCGATCCCCACGAATTTTGTACATCTGAAGATGTTTAGCCCCAGTGCGCGCAGTTGGGTGACATAGCGCATCGCGGGCATGCCGCGGATGCGCAGATGGGCAAGGTTCATCTGATGTTTCAGGCGGGCGATGCTGGCCTCGATGCCGGCGCGCCATTGGTATATGTCGTGGAATGCATCGCTTTGTTGATAAAGACGCTGTGCGCGGGTCTCGATCCGGCTCGGGTCATATTGGAAACGCCCGACATCGCCTGTCTGCCGGTCGGGTTTGACTGGGCAGCGATGCTTTTCCGAACAGGTCCGGCACAAGGTCAGATCGAAGCTTGCCTGCAATTTGGCCTCTGACCGCGAGGTGGCGACAGGCTCGGCGCCCTGAGGGCAGCGCGCAACGCGGCCATCTTCGCACAGGGCAAAATCCTCCAGAGTGAAATTGCCTTGCGCACGGCCTTTGGCACTGCAGATCGGGGCCACCAAGGATACGCCGATCTGCGTGGCAAAAGCGATGTTGACCGGGCCGCCATAAGCCGTGTCGCCCATAAGTCTGTCGGGCAGCAGGTGGCGGTTCGCCAGATCGTCCAGGGCGTCAGGAACGCGGGGCCCGTCGTGGACGGTCATCTTGTGCACGGCCACATGCGTAATCAGGTCCGGCGCATCCTCCCAGGCCTCCGCAGAATTGTCTTCGCGATAGGTTTCTACGAACTGGGCCGCATACCCCATGCCCTTGCGCGCGTTGTAGCTGGCGTCGGGATCGGCAGGATTGCCGACCGTGTCGCAGGGTATGTCTTTCGGCGCCCGTGGGAGCGCGCAGCGCGCCGTCCCGGCATCCTCTGTGTCGCTCAGATCGAACTGGTCTTTCAACACCTGTTCCAGCAAGGCGAATTCGGGCAACAAGGCTCCGGCGGTTCCGCGAAACTGCTCGACAAGACCGAGTAGATCAGGACCGGTTTCGGACAGTCTGCGCCGGGAAATGCTGGGCATGGTGCTGGCAAAGCATCCTTCACCCTCCCGGTCTACGTAACGACCGATGATCCCGGCTTCGACCTGAGCATGCAGATCGGGATGCAGGCGGGCCAGGGCCCGGACGAATTTCGAGATCGTCTCGACCACAACCCCCAGGCGGGTCAAATTGCGCATGGCCGACCGCAGGGCGGTGGAATCGATGCGTTGCCGCGACGTATCGACATCGAATGATGCAATCAGCTTGTCCGTCAGGTGGCGGAAAAGCACCTCGTCCAGCCCGCCTTCCACGACCTGAGCTCGATAATTTCGCAAGGTCTTCTCGCAGAAGTAGCAATCGCTCTCGCTTCGGATATCGAGCGCGTAATGCCAGGCCAGATTGAAGGCCAAAGCCTCAACCGCAGCCTTGTCGGTCAGATCGAACATCTGCTGCAGGATCAGCGCTCCCAAGACAACATGCAGGTCCTTCGATGGGCGCCCGACCCGTACTGTCAGCCCTTTTGCCAACGCCTGCACCGGAAGCTCGTCAAGCAGATGCTTGCGAAAGACCCCCGCCCAGGAGCGTTCCAGCAGCGCCCGTCTTTTGGGGCTCATGTCCGACCAGCGATCGAACAAATCCCCGGTCAATCGATCTCGTATCGTAATCCTGGCCAAGTGTACCGGCCTGTTCCCAAAACAGGAATCCACTTTTTACCGCCCCGTCGAAAGTTGGTGACGGTGTGATCAGGCGGCGGTTGGAAGTTGCTTGATGCCGTCTTCGAAGGCAATCCCCTGAATGATCTCTGGTAAGCGGTTCGCGCCGTCGAGCTTCCGCCATTTCGACTGCGCCGACATCATGAGCCGGAACGCCATCGCGAGGCCGGTTTTCCGGCTCAGGCAACCCCTGGTCTTGCCGGGGCGGTGACGGACGGTGGCGAAGGTGCTCTCGATCGGGTTCGTAACCGGTATGCAGATCGCGGTGCCGATGTTCGGCCCTGATTCTCGGATCAGCGTGTATGCTGCGAGCATCCGGGACAGAGGCACCGGGAGCACGATGGTGCGGGCAGGCCGATCCGCACGTTGAGCTGCGAGCTCGTGTTAGTAGCTGGCCGCCTCTGTGACTCGCCCGCCGCCACCGGGCTTGAACCGGTGGCGCCTTCGGTGGCGGCCGCCGAGAGCGCGAATCCGTAGTTGTCGTGTCGCCCGCCGCTCCCGCTTTTTTGTCACTGGCAAGGGAGGCGCGCATGCGACGCGTGATCGGTATCGATATCCACCGCACCTTTGGGGAAGTGGTGGTCTGGGAAAATGGTCTGACCCGGCACGAAGGCCGAATCGAGATGACCTACACGGCGCTGGAGGGGTTTGGCAGGCAATTGAAGAAAACAGATGAGGCGGTGATCGAGGCGACCGGAAACTGTATGGCAGTGTGTCGCGTTGCCCTTATAGGTGAGACACGGCGCGCTGAGCGGCATTTCTTGCCTTTAATACTACAGTTGCGTATGATTTGATTTTCTGATTCAACCGTCGC
>NZ_JARAML010000046.1:0-17314 GCF_028807375.1 Marinovum sp. PR37
CGTAGCTTATGTCAGTGTCCGAATTTCGGGGGGTAGCTCAATTGGGCTCTTGTCGGAGACGAGCAATGCTCACGTCATCTTCTACTACGGACTTCTGTCGCTACCGCCGCCGCTCGCGATCTCCGGTGACGATCTCGACGAGCATTTCCAATTTCCTGTCCACGAGGCAATCGAACTCGTTAACACCTATTTCGTTGCGCGGTTATCAGCGCTCATCGAGCAGGAAGACTAGCCCCACCAATGTTTTAGGTAGCTCCGTGCGCACGTTGCTCGGTCCCCGATTGCGGTTCGATCCCAGTCCTATTTGAACAGGTGGGACCAAGATCGGAAACATTTCCGGTCGCACTCTTTTCCCGTTTTTCTTCAATGCCTTGGAAGAAATTCACCAAACCGATGCAGTCAACAGGTCCGGAGAATATCCGCCCTGAGAGACCGCTTCCGGGCCTCCTCGCGCACGGGCCAGTGCTCAGCCCCACGCGCATAACCCTCCAAAACAACGAGAAAATCCGGCCGCAGCCGGATCGGGAGAACGCTTTCGCGAGGGTAAGTGGCGGAGGGAATGACTCGCTCCGCAATTCGGCTGTTTCGGCTTTTCGGATCGAGTCTAGATGCCACGAAAATCTCTGAAAGCTTGAGAAAAGTGTCCGACCCCTTGCCGATGGGCATCGCCCCACCGCGAAGGATTTGACATGTTTTCGATGTGGTGCGCCAATTTACGCCCGCCCCGCCTGTTTCGAACATAGTCTCAGAGCACGCAACATACCGACTTGAATAGGTTTTATTCTCACGCATTCGTTCTCTTGCGACCGAAGTGAGTTGCGCAAAAGGAGACGAAAATGAGCGAAGTGTGTCTGAGTCAAATCGAACTGGCGGCCCGATGGAAGATCAGCCACCGAACACTTGAACGATGGCGTTGGGCCCAGGAAGGTCCGCGATACCTGAAGATTGGCGGCCGGGTCGTGTACAGAGTGTCCGACGTCGAGGCATTTGAACGAGAGGTTCAGAGCTTTCCGGACGAGCTGCCGGTCGAAGGCTGAGCAGTCTACCTCGCCCCTCCCAAGGTCGCGGCATCGCGAAAAAAGACAATCCCACGAAGCATTTCGATTGAACACGACATGACTCCCGGCTAGCTTGCAGTCAGCACAAAAAATGGGCGCGCATATTAATCAAACGCGCCGAGTCGGGAGTGCAAAGTGGATAATGACAAGTCGGAGCTTCGTTGGGGAGTCGCGCTGCGCCTCGAGTTCATCGAGTTCCGATTGTTTTGGGAGGGGCGAGTGAACCGCAGCGATTTGATGGAGCAGTTCGGGCTATCGGTGAACCAGGCGTCCGCCGACCTGAACCGCTACATCGGGTTCGCTCCGGACAACATGGTCTACGACAAGAGTGCGCGGACCTATGTCCGTGGCTCAGGCTTCAAGCCGCAATTCCTCGAGCCCGACGCCAGCCGCTACCTCGCCCAGCTGCGGTCTGTCGCCGAGGGTATACTCGACCGCGAGGACTCCTGGATCGCCGATCTCCCGTCCTACGCCTCGGCACCAACGCCAGTGCGCGGTGTCAATCCTGTGACGCTGCGCTCGGTCGTCATCGCCATCCGCCGATCCGAAGCGATCGAGGTAAAATATCAGTCCCTGTCCAACCCCGACCCGCGCAGGAGGTGGATCGCGCCGCATGCCATCGCCTTCGACGGCTTCCGCTGGCACGCGCGGGCGTTCTGCCTGACCGACGAATGCTTCAAGGACTTCCTGCTCTCTCGGATTCTCGAAATCTGTGGGTCGTGCGAAAGCGACACCTCGGCCGAGGATGACCGCGACTGGCACTCAGAGGTCACGCTGGAGGTCGGCCCCCACCCCGACCTCTCGGAGACGCAAGCAAAGGTCATCGCGCTCGACTATGGCATGCGTGGCGGCAAAGCGAAGATCAAGGTCCGGCGCGCGCTCCTGTACTACGCGCTGAGACGGCTTGGGCTCGATACCGACCCTGCGGCCCGGAAGCCGCAAGATCAGCAGATCGTGCTATTGAACCGTGACGTCGTTCATTTGCAAGCTGGGAGCTCGGCATAATGACCGGCGCAGAGCTCCAACCCTACAAGATGTCTTTCGCTGTTGGGGGCCTACTTCTCAACGAAAGCGTCGAGGTTGCCCGAATGCACGCGCAATCGGAGGCTTGGGACGCTACGTTGCAGCGCGCCTTGGACGGAGGCGTTACCTCCCTTCCAAAGGCTGCGTCACGCCGCCGGACGCTTCGTGAAATTGTGAATCGGATTTCAACCTTGGACGATGAGGAACTCGACTACTTGGTCGAGCGAGCCGATCGGCAGGACCAACAAGCCCTATTGTGGCTCGCGACCTGCAGAGCGTATCGATTTGTTCGCGAGTTCGCGACGGAAGTCATCCACGAAAAATTTCTTTCGTTCCAACTCGACCTACCGCTGGAAAGTTTCGACGTCCTGTTTGCCGCCAAAGCCGAATGGGATGAAGGCCTTGCCGGGATTAGTCCGATGACCCGCGCAAAGCTGCGGCAGGTGCTGTTCCGGATAATGCGCGAAGCAAACGTGATCTCCGTCGATAACCGGATCCTGTCTGCCTATGTCTCGCCTCGGCTCAAGACGATGTTGGCAGAGAAAAGCCCACGGGACCTCGTCGTGTTTCCTGGATTGAGCCATGATGGAGGCGCGCTGTGAAAAAGCCGACCAGCCGCAAAGAGCGGGCAGAACATTTATTCAAGGTCGTCACCAGCCAGCGGTTCCTGACCAAGCAGGGCCTCGGCAATGAGGTGCCGTTCTTCATCTGCCCTTACCCGGCAGAAGAGGGACTGTCGATGGTTGAGGACCGGTTGGATCTGGTCACCCGTATCACACATGCCGGGATCGGTGTTCTCGACCTGAGCCTGTACGATCTTTCGATCGGCATTCTCGAAGAGCGCGGCATCCTCGACCAGATCCTCGAGATTGAGCCGGACACCGACAAGGGCGAGATCCGAGAGCTTCTGCAATCCGTGCTGGATCCAAAAGCCAATCTCATCCCTAAGATCGGCGACGCCATTGAAGCCGCACCGCATGAAGTGATCTTCCTGTCCGGTGTCGGAGAGGTCTATCCTTACATCCGGTCGCACAACGTGCTGAACAATCTCCAGAGTACAGCCAAGGACAAGCCGACCGTGCTGTTCTTCCCAGGCAGCTACACCCACGCGCTCGCGACGGGAGCCTCGCTCGATCTGTTCGAGCGCCTCCACGACGACAAGTACTACCGAGCCTTCAATATTCTGAACTACGAGGTTTGATCCGATGACGATTGCGATGCGTGAAATTTTTGAGAAGCCCGTCGACCGCGCCATCGATGGCGTCATCAAGGCGGATGACGAAGCGAGCCTCCGAATCGAACTCGACGAATATGTGATTACCGGCGAGATCGGGCAGAGGCTTGAGCAATTCCTTGACGCCTACAACAATTACAAGACTGCGAATGGTGTCTGGATTTCCGGTTTCTTCGGTTCAGGCAAATCGCACCTTCTGAAGATGCTAGCGCTCTTGCTGGAAAACCGCGAAGTCGACGGGATCAAGGCGTTCGACATCTTCGCTGAGAAGCTGAAGGACGAACCTATGCTCGCTGGCGCTCTGCGCAAAGCCGTGTCGATCCCGTCGAAGTCAATTCTGTTCAACATCGACCAGAAAGCCGACGTGATCTCGAAGAACGACGTCGACGCGCTACTTTCGGTTTTCCAGAAGGTCTTCGACGAGATGTGCGGCTATTACGGCAAGCAGCCACACATTGCGCAGTTCGAACGGCAGCTCGATGAGCGTGGTCAGTTCGAGGCGTTCAAGGCGGCGTTCATGGAACTCTCCGGGAAGCCTTGGGAGACGCGAGGCCGCGAGGAGGCTTTGCTGGAGGGGCGCAACATCGCTGCGGCATTCGCGCAGGCAACCGGTGCAGATCCGGCCGATGCCAAGGATATACTCTCACAGTACCGAAAAGATACGCGGGTCTCGATCGAAGACTTTGCCAACACCATAAAGGCCTGGATCGACCGGCAGGTCCCCAACTTCCGACTGAACTTCTTCGTCGACGAGGTCGGCCAGTACATTGCCGACAACGTTAAGCTTATGACGAACCTCCAGACCATCGCCGAAAGCTTGAACACCAAGTGCAAGGGACAAGCATGGATTATCGTGACGGCGCAGCAGGCTATCACTGAAGTCGTGGGCGATATGACGGCCCGGCAGGAGAACGACTTCTCGAAGATTCAGGCCCGCTTTGCCAACCGCATGCCTCTGAACTCGGCGGATGTGGCAGAAGTCATCCAACGACGCCTGCTGTTCAAGACCGACGCGGCCCAGATTATGTTGGGCAACCTGCACGACAAGGAAGAGAACAACCTCAAGACCTTGTTCGACTTTGCCGACGGCTCGATCCGGCTGAAAAACTACCGCGATCGCGGACATTTCGTGGCGAGCTATCCGTTCCCGCCCTATCAGTACACGCTCTTCCAGATGGCGATCACGTCGCTCTCCCAGCACAATGCATTCGAGGGCAAGCACAGCTCTGTGGGCGAACGCTCGATGCTGGGCGTGTTCCAGGAGGTGGCCAAAACACTTGCCGATCGTCCTGTCGGGGGCCTTGCGACCTTCGACTTGATGTTCGAGGGGATCCGCACCGCGTTGAAGTCCTCCGTTCAACAGTCCGTCCAGATCGCCGAGCGAAACCTCGACGATACCTTCGCAGTTCGAGTTCTGAAGGCCCTGTTCCTTGTCAAATATGTCAAAGAGTTCAAACCGACCGTCCGCAATATCAGCATTCTTCTGCTGTCGGAATTTGAAGCAGACCAGGCGGGACAACGTCGCAAGATCGAGGATGCTTTGGCGCGTCTCGAGCGCGAAACCTACATTCAGCGCAACGGCGAAACCTACGAGTTCCTGACCAATGAAGAGAAGGACGTCGAAGCCGAGATCAAGGCACTGGATGTCGATCCAACCGAGATCACCAAAGAGCTTGAAACGCTCGCGTTCGACACGATCCTCCGGCACCGCAAGATTAAGCACCTTACCACAGGCTATGAGTATCCCTTCAGCCGCAAGCTTGACGACCATCTGCTCGGTCGGGAATACGAGCTTTCGATCAACATTATCAGCCCATTCAATGACGATGCCGCGGCTCCAGATGCCGTGCGCATGCGCAACATGGGGCGCGAGGAGCTGGCGATCGTGCTGCAACCGGATGTCCGGTTCATTCGGGACCTGACCCTGTTCCGGCAGACCGACAAGTTCATTCGGCAATCGCGCAGCGGGTCGCCACAGCCTGGTAGAGACCGGATTATCCTCGAAAAGGGCGAACAGAACGGCCGTCGTGCGAAGGATCTGGAGCTTCGGCTGCGTAAACTGATGGCGGCGGCGCGGCTCTTCGTGCGTGGTGATGAACTGGACATCGGTGGTGACGATCCCCAGGACCGCGTCGTCAAGGCGTTCCAGGCGCTTGTCGACAAGGTCTACGTGAACCTGCCGATGCTGCGGGGCGTGAATTATGCTGAGGCAGACATTGCCAAGGCTGCAAGTCCGACGTCCACTCTATTTGGCGAAGCCGGCACCGGCTTGACGGAAGCCGAACAAGATGTGCTGAACCACATTCAGAGTCAGGCCCGCAACGGTGTGAAAGTCTCGGCCAAGTATCTGACCGAACGCTTCGGGGCTAAGCCCTATGGCTGGCCTACGGTTGCCGCCCTATGCCTCACCGCAAGCCTTTCCGGCAAAGGCAAGTGCGAGGCCCGCTCGGACGGTACGCCGCTGGAAGGTGCCGAGCTGGCCCGCGCGCTGAACAACAGCCACATGCTGGCGAACGTCCTCCTGACCCCGCAACTCGAGTTCACCTCGTCCCAAATCCGCGCAGCGAAGGATCTCTATAAGGAGTTGTTCGGCCTGCCTGCCGACGGCTCCGATGCACGGGTTCTCGGCGGTGAATGGGCAGAGAGCATCCGCGCGCTGTCAGACGAACTGAATCGGTTCGTCACCGAACAGTACAAGTACCCATTCGTCACGGCGCTTGAGCCCTTGCGGGATGAGGTCGTCGCCATGGTCGGCAAACCCGCCGTCTGGTACATCACCGAACCGGTCAAGCAGGAAGACTCGCTGCTGAACGCCAAGGAGGACGTTCTCGACAAGATTCGCAGCTTCATGGGCGGGGCTCAGCGCGAGATCTACGACGACGTCCGCGACTTCCTGCAGGCTCAAGAAGCCAATATTGGCTACGTTGATACCGCTGCCGGGGGAAAGCTGCGCGCCGCCCTAAATGATCCCGACTGCTACAAGGGCACGGCGATCCAGGAGCTGAAGTCCGACCTCTACGCCCTGAAGGACAAGGTCGAGCTCGATGTCTTGAAGGAGCGCAAGGCAGTCGTCGCGGCGGTCGATGAATGCGCGGAGAAGGTCTCCCAGACGACGGAGTTCCAAGCCCTCTCCCCTGAACAGCAGGACAAGATCCGCCGCAGCGTGGCCTCTCACAAGGCGGGACTCGACGCCGTGACTATGATCCCGATTTTGCGCGACCGGGCGAATGGCGCACGGTCCGGCTTGATACAGCAGATGCTGGCAGACATCGCAAGCATGACGCAGCCTCCGGCGCCCGCTCCGGCCGATCCGGGAATGAAGGAACGGCCCGCCCCGGTGCCAAGGCCGCCATCATACATCAATGCTTCTGAGATTAGGCTGAATTACGCCAAGCCATACCTGGCGGAAGAAAGCGACGTTGAAACTTACGTTGAAGAGATGCGGCAGAGCTTGCTCGCGCAAATACGATCTGGGAAGCGAGTAATCGTGTGATGATTACCAAAATTGAGTTCGAAAACTTCACAGCGTTCGAGAATCTGGAACTCTCCCTGTCTCCTCGGGTCAATGTGATTATCGGGTCAAACGGAACGGGGAAGACCCTTCTCCTGAAGGCCATCTATGGCTTAGGCATGATCGCGGATGGAGAATATCCTGAGCGCTCAGAGGATGGTTTCGCGACCACTGCGTCGGGGAAATTCCTGAAGGTTTTTTCTACTGAGAACGACAGGGTGGGAATCCTCTCCTCCAAAGGGGCTCAATCGGAAGCAAGGCTGCGGCTGATGAACAGTGATGACTCCAGTGTGGATGTGTCTTTCGGCGCGCGATCTCAATACTTGGAAATTGCCTCTAGCGAAGAGGGCCCCAAGCCTGCTGACAAGCCTGTCTACATCCCGACCAAGGAAGTGCTTTCATTGGTTCGCGGCATTCGCCACCCGGATCATGATCGCGCGACCGTCGAGATGATTTTCGATGATGGCTATGTGAACCTGGCGGAACTTCTTGTGCAGCCCGTCTTCAATGAAAAGGCATCCGGCCCCATTGAAGATCCGAGGTTGTCTAACGTCATTCGCAAGTTGGTTGCCCTTATTGGAGGCAGGTATCGTCTGGAGGACGACGGTGGCTTCAATTTTGAACCCGGACGATATGAAGAAAAGGCTAAACCGAAAAACGATCCGTCACGGTCAGAGTCTCAAACTGCGAAAGCGTACCAAGACTCGACACAGACCCGTTTTGTTTCGAATGGCGGCCAGCCGTTCCCAACTGGGATGACAGCCGAAGGGTATCGAAAGATCGGCGTACTTCATCGTCTGCTATGCAACGGATCGATCAATCCGGGAGAAACCGGCTCTCTGCTATGGGATGAGCCCGAAGCAAACCTTAACCCAAAACTGATGAAGGAACTGGTTCAGGTCCTTCTAGAACTTTCACGAAACGGCCAGCAGATCGTCATCGCCACGCACGACTACGTGCTTTTGAAGTGGCTGGATCTTCTAATGGACAAGAAAGGCAAAGAGGACCATGTCCGATTTCACGTCCTTCAAAGGAGCGATGAAGATGGAAAGATGTCTGTTTATTCGACAGATGATTACGGACAACTCGTAACTACGGGCATATCGAAAACCTTCGGTGAACTCTATGAGGCAGAAATTGACCGCTCGCTGAAGGGTATTGAACTATGACGACAGTGCAGGAATTTGATCTGGAACTCTCGTTTCCCGGAGCCAATGCTGTAGTCCATTTTGACGACAGTCAGTACCACGCAAGTAGTACTGTCCAACGCGTTGATTTTATAGCGGAGTACGATGCGCATTACCTGTTTGTCGAGATCAAAGATCCCGACACCCCCACGGCTGCAAACCCGGCCGCCTTCGTGGCCAAATTGAACTCCGGGAAGCTGGCTCAAAGTCTTGCTGGCAAATTCAGAGACACCCAATTTTTCCGATCAGCACAGGGCAAGAACGATCGTAAAGTCCGGTATCTCGTTCTGCTCTCAATGCAGAGCTTGGACAGTGCTTTGCTGCTTGCAAAACAAGATGAACTGCGGAAAGCCATTCCGATCAGGCATGCGGACTGGGCCGACGATTGCGCCGCGAGCTGCATCATCCTGAATTTTGAACAATGGAAGAGGCAATTCGGAGAGCAGTCACTTCGCCGAATTAGCGAGGGGGCGGCCTGATGGATACCACGAAGCTCAAGAAATTCGCACAGTTCGCGCGGCGCGCACTCATCGAGCAGGTCGATGCGAAACTGGAGGCAGTCCGCGCGGAAGGCTCAGCCGCTCAGCGCGAGCATCCGGCGGCTTTCAAGAAACTTGAGGCCAGCATCGCTCAGCACGGCGAAGACGAAGTTATCGAGCGGGTCGCCTACATCTGGTTCAACCGCTTTACCGCCCTTCGCTTCCTGGACGTCAACGAACTCAACGCGGTTCGCGTCGTCTCTCCTTTGCCCGGGCAGTTCCAGCCCGAGATCCTTGCGGATGCGAAGGCCGGAAACATCAATGAACAGCTCGTCCCCGAGGCAACCCGCCGAAAGGTCCGCGAACTGCTGGAGGGGATGACCCCCAGCCAGGATCCTCAGGCAGAGGCGTATCGGCTGCTTCTTGTCGCCATTTGCAACTCCTGGCAGACCACCATGCCGTTCCTGTTCGAACGGATCGATGACTACACCGAGCTCCTACTGCCTACCGACCTGCTGTCAAATGCATCGATCCTCGCCTATCTGCGCGAGGCCATGACGCCGGATGCCTGCCAGGATGTCGAGATCATCGGCTGGCTCTACCAGTTCTACATCTCCGAGAAGAAGGATCAGGTCTTTGCGGGGCTAAAGAAAAACAAGAAGATCGAGGCCGAGAATATCCCGGCCGCAACACAGCTCTTCACCCCGCACTGGATCGTCCGTTACCTGGTAGAGAACTCACTGGGGCGGCTATGGCTGCTGAACCGGCCGGGGTCGAAACTGGCCGAGCGGATGGGCTACTATATCGCGCCGGAAGAGCCCGAGACGGATTTCTTGAAGATCGGCAAGCCGGAGGAGATCAAGATCTGCGATCCGGCCTGCGGGTCGGGGCACATGCTGACCTATGCCTTCGATCTGCTCTACGCGATCTACGAGGAAGAGGGGTATGACCCGGCCCAGATCCCGGCGCTGATCCTGCAGCACAACCTGACGGGAGTGGAGATCGACGACCGCGCTGGGGCGCTCGCAGCCTTTGCGTTGGCGATGAAGGCGGCGGCAAAGCTGGGGCGGCGGCGGTTCCTGCGGATGGAGGCCAAGCCCGACATCTGCGTGTTGCAGGACGCGAGCTTCACCTCAGCGGAATTGCGGGACGTGGCCGCGGTCGTGGGCAAGGATCTGTTCTCCGACGAACTGCGCGAGACGCTGGGCCAGTTCGAACAGGCGAAGAACTTCGGCTCGCTGATCATACCGAAGCTGCGCGACCCGGCCGAGACGTTGCGGGTGGTCGAGGCGCGGGATTTTGACGCCGACCTGCTGCTGCGCCCGGTTCTGGAGCGCCTCGTGAAAGTGCTGCAAATGGCCGAGGCTCTGTCGCCAAAGTATCATGTAGTGGTGGCCAACCCGCCGTATGCAGGAGCCAAGGGTCTAAATAGTACGCTTGGTTCGTGGGTTAAGGAGAATTTTCCGCGCAGCAAATCAGACCTAATGACGTGTTTTATGGAGCGCTCGAGCAGGCTGACCGTTTCAAGTGGCTTTTGGGGGATGATAAACTTGCCCTCTTGGATGTTCTTGGGATCATTTCAACTATGCCGGGCTTGGCTCCTCGAAGAACACAAGATCGACACGCTACTACAGCTTGGACGAGGCATTTTTGGCTCTGACTTTGGCTCCGTCGCCTTCACGGTACAGAAGCGAATAGCCAATAGCAGCGATACCGGGATCTATCGACGCCTATTTGAACAGCATGTTCAAGTGCGCAAACCGGATGAAATTGAGACGCTATTCCAAGATCGTAACTTTGGATCGTTCAAATTCCTGCAGAAAGATTTCGAGAAGATACCTGGCTATCCAATTGCATTCTCGTTGAGCAAATCCGTAATTGAAGATTTCGCGAACATGCCTTCGCTAGCTGAACATGTTGAGCTGAAAGCAGGCCTCCTGACGGGTGATAACGTTCGGTTTCAGCGCGAATGGTTCGAGGTCTCACTCGAAAATTCCGATTACGAATGCACTTCTTCTGGCGAGAGCGGCGCACGCTGGTTTCCTTGCCATAGCGGCGGCGATTTCAGAAAGTGGTACGGAAACCATGAGGTTGTCGTGAACTGGGAGAATGATGGTCAAGAAATTCGGAACTTTAAAGATAGTGCGGGAAAGTTGCGCTCACGACCGCAAAATATCCAGTATTTCTTTCGAGAAGGCATTACGTACTCAAAGATCAGCGCTGGAAAATTTGACACTCGATACCGACCGCCGGGTTTCGTTTTTGATGATACAGGAAGGTCGGGATTTAGTTCTAGTGCAGAAACTGAAAGATCGGCTTTGGCGTTTTTGTGCTCGAACGTTGCCGACAGCTTGCTCGCAGTTCTCTGTCCGACCCTAAGTTTTAACACTGCCGAGCTGAATAGTCTTCCTTTCGATGCTGAAGTGATTAATCGCTCTCCAATAGCTGTGGAAGAACTGATCAATCTCGGAAAATCAGACTGGGACGCCTACGAAACCTCTTGGGATTTCACTACGCTCCCGCTGCTCTCGCCCGATCATCGGGCCGCGACGCTGGCGGCCAGCTATTCCCTCCTGCGCGCCCACTGGCAGGGCATGACGGACGAGATGCAGCGACTGGAAGAAGAGAACAACCACATCTTTATCGACGCCTATGGCCTGCAAGACGAGCTGAAACCCGAGGTGCCGATCGAGGAGATTACCCTAAACTGCAACCCCGCGTACTCGATCCGAACGGGCAAGACCGACGAAGACCGGGAAGTCGCGCTGCGTGCCCGCACGATGCAGGCATTCCTCAGCTACGCCGTGGGCTGCATGTTCGGCCGCTACAGCCTCGACGCGCCAGGCCTGATCCTTGCCAACCAGGGCGAGACGCTGGCCGACTATCTTGCGCGCGTTCGGGAGCCCAGCTTCCTGCCCGACGAGGACAACGTCATCCCCGTGCTGTCGGAGGAATTCGAGAACTGGTTCCCCGATGACATCGCGGACCGTTTTCGCAAGTTCCTGCGCGTGACTTTTGGCGAGGCGCATTTCCGCGACAACCTCGCCTTTGTCGAGGCGCAGATCGGCGACATCCGCAAGTATTTCACCAAGGGGTTCTACGAAGACCACGTGAAGCGCTACAAGAAGCGGCCGATCTACTGGATGTTCTCCAGCCCCAAGGGCACGTTCCAGGCGCTGATTTACATGCATCGCTACCGGCCGGACACCGTCTCGGTGCTGCGGAACGAGTATCTGGTCGAGTTCATCCGCAAGCTGGAAGCCGAGCGCGCAAAGCTCGCAAAACTGGCCGATGACCCCTCGGCCACGCAGGCTCAGCGCACCAAGGCAGAGAAAGCCGCGAGCACCATCGTGAAGCAGATCGCCGAGCTCGAGGAATGGGAGCGCGAGGTCATCTTTCCACTGGCGCAGGAGAAGAAGGAAATCGACCTCGATGAAGGCGTCAAACAGAATTACCCGCTGTTCGCCGGGGCGCTGAAGCCAATCAAGGGGCTGGAGGCAAAGAATGAGTGACCGCATCGCCACTAGCCTGCGGCAGCTGTTCGAGGAGAAACGGCTTGTCTTCTGGTACGATGCCGATCGCGACATGCGGGTAGCGTTCGACGCGGTGGACCTGCCCGGCGTCACCAAGCTGGAGATCGCGAACAACGAATTCGGACTAAAGTACCGGATCCTGCGGCAGGAGCCCCAGGGCAAGTTCCTGCTGTTCAAGGACGGGCCCGAGCCCGAGATGGCGGAGAACTGGCTCCTGGACCTTCAGCTGGCCTCGGCCGTGTTCAAGACCGATCAGGCGGCTATCTGGCTCGCCGAGCTGGGCCTGCCCTTGCAGTTCGAAAACGTGGTGCGCGAGCATATCGAATTCTTCCGCGCCAAGGCCCGTGTCGAGGCGCTGAAGCGGCTGATGCAGGCGTCTGACACCCAGACCCAGATGCGCCTGCGGATGCTGGCCGTCTGCGGCGGCGCCGAGGGCGGGCTGGACACAGTGATCGAGGCGCTGCTGGGTGAACTGGCCGTGGGCAAGGACGACGCCCTGCGTCTGATCGAGCGCTCGGGTCTGACCGATTTCCTCTGGACGCAGATCGGACAGGCCTACGGCTACAAATCGGATGAGCCCGATTTCGAGGATTTCGCTATCGCGCTGTTCCAATCGGCCTATTTCTGCGCCCTGGGGGAAGACGGTGCGTTGAATGCCGAGGCGCTGCTGGTCTTCCGCCGCTGGAAGAACAACCGCCATTGGGCGGAGGCGTTCGAGACGCTGTCCAAGCAGTATCAGGATCTGCTGAAGATCCCGGCCGATCTGCAAAATCGCGACTTCCGCACCTTGGCAGGCGTAGATCACTTTGAAGAGATCGACCGGCAAATCATCCGTGAGATCGTCCGCACGATGTCGGCCCAGTCCGCAAGCGCGCCGGAACTGCTGAACTGGGTGCGCGAACGCCGGCAGAGCCACTGGTATCCGGCCTACGCGGACATCTACCAGGCAATCGGTTACGCCACCGAGTTCCAGCAGGCGCTGGCCGAAGCGAACCTGGGGATGACCAGCCCCGCCGAGGGTGTACAGCGCTATGTGACCAGCTGGTATCGGCTCGATCAGCTCTACCGCAAGTTCGTCTACCACATGCAGAAAAGTGGTCAGGCCTCCCTGTTGGCCGACCTCTATGCATCCGTCGAAAACCGCTACACAAACAGCTTTGTGTTGGCTCTGAACGACGCCTGGCAGGACCAGATTGCCGACCTTAGTGAGTGGAAGATCTCAGGCTTCGCGTCGCAGACCAACTTCTATCAGGAGCAGGCCGCCGAGTACCGGCGCAAGGATCAGAAGGTCGCTGTAATCATTTCGGACGCCCTCCGCTTCGAGGTGGGCGAGGAATGCCTGCGCCGGATACGCGCTCTGGATCGCTTCGATGCTGAGTTGAAGCCAATGATCAGTTCGCTGCCAAGCTACACCCAACTCGGCATGGCGGCACTCCTTCCACACAACGCGCTCGCCTTGGCGGAGGACGGGAGCGGCGATGTCATCTCGGACGGAGAGAATACCAAGGGTCTTGCGGCACGAGAGAAGCTACTTGCCGCAGGGCGCAAGGGTGACACTGCGAAGGCGCTGAAATCCGAAGAAGTGATGAACATGCGCACGGACGACGGAAAGACGCTCTTCCGCGACCACCACATCGTCTACGTATACCACAACCGCATCGACGCCATCGGCGACAAGCTGCAAACGGAAGACAAGCTGCCCGAGGCGGCCGAGGATGCCATCGAGGATCTGACGAAGCTCGTCCGCAAGCTGACTTCGGCCAACTTTTCCAACATCCTGATTACCGCGGATCACGGGTTCCTCTACCAGCATCGCGCGCTTGACGAGAGCGATTTCGCCATCGCCGATCCGCAGGGTGCCGAGATCCTCTTCCGCAACCGGCGTTTTGTGATTGGGCGCGGCCTCGCGCCCACAACGGGCATGAAGTACTTCGGCGCAGCAGGGCTAGGCCTTTCTGGCGGGCTGGATGTCCTGATCCCGAATTCGATCAACCGGATGCGGGTGAAGGGCGCCGGCAGTCGTTTCGTACATGGCGGCGCCACCTTGCAGGAAGTTGTCATACCGGTCATCCGGGTTGGCAAGCAGCGCGAGACGGATGTGGGCGAGGTCGATGTGCAAATCTTTGTCACGGGCCGCAGCCTGATCTCCTCAGGCCAGACAGCTGTGACGCTCTATCAGAGCCAGCCCGTCTCGGAGAAAATGCGGCCTCGGGAGCTTCTGGCGGGCATCTATGCCTCCGATGGCACTCTGATCTCCGACGAGTACACACTGCTGTTCGATTTCCGGTCCGACAATGCCCGCGAGAGGGAGATGCCGCGCAAGTTCCTTCTCTCGCGCGAGGCCGACCGGTTCAACAACCAGGACGTCATCCTGAAGCTGCGTGAACGGGTCGGAAAGACCAGCCACTACCAGGATTATGCCACCCACCGCTTCCAGCTGCGGCGTGGCATGACCACCGACTTTGATTTCTGAGGAGCCTACGGATGAGTAACCTCGACGCCAAGATCAACGAGAATTTCGCGGGCTTTGTGGTTCGAAAGGACCTGGTGAAGACGGTCAAGGGCAATGCGATCGTACCGACCTATGTGCTCGAGTACCTATTGGGACAGTATTGTGCCACAGACGATGAGGCCTCGATCGGCACGGGTATCGAGACGGTCAAGGAAATCCTGCGCAAGCATTATGTTCACCGCAGCGAGGCTGGGCTGATCCAGTCCACGATCAAGGAAAAGGGCCGCTACAAGGTCATTGATCAGATCAGCGTATCGCTGAACGAAAAAACCGACAGCTACGAGGCAACCTTCGACAACCTTGGAATCAAGAAGGTTGCCGTCGACAGCGGCACCATCAAGGCTCATCCCAAACTGCTGGTGACCGGCGTTTGGTGTATCGCCGACGTCCAGTATGAGTTTGCTGAGGATGCTCGGACTTCTCCGTGGATCCTTGAGACGATCAAACCGATCCAGATCGCGAAGGTCGATTACGACGCTTATCGCGAAGCCCGATCCAGCTTCGGCACCGATGATTGGATTGACCTTCTCATGCAAAGCATCGGTTTCAATCCCGACGCATTTGGTCGGCGCGCCAAGCTGCTCCAGCTTATGCGCCTCATCCCCTTCGTCGAGCGCAATTACAATATTATCGAACTAGGGCCCAAAGGCACCGGCAAGTCGCATATTTATTCGGAGTTCTCTCCGCATGGCCAACTGATCTCGGGCGGTGAGGTCACGATCCCAAAGCTCTTTGTCAACAATTCCAATGGCCGCATTGGTCTCGTGGGATATTGGGATGTAGTCGCCTTCGACGAGTTCGCCGGACGCGAAAAGACCGCCAACAAGGCCCTCGTCGACATCATGAAAAACTACATGGCCAACAAGACCTTCTCCCGCGGGGTCAATCCCATGGGGGCCGAGGCCAGCTTTGCCTTTGTCGGCAATACCGACCACAACGTGCCATTCATGCTAAAAAACAGTGATCTCTTCGAGGCGCTGCCGTCACAGTTCCATGACTCAGCCTTCATCGACCGTCTGCACTCCTACCTTCCGGGTTGGGAAATCGACGTCATCCGGGGTGAGATGTTCACCAAAGGCTACGGCTTTATCGTGGATTATTTGGCCGAAATTCTGCGCCATCTGCGCTCAGAGGATTTCTCACATCGACCTGATCAGTACTTCAAGATCAGCGAGAAGATATCGACCCGCGATCGCGACGCCATTTACAAGACGATGTCGGGGCTCTTGAAGTTGATCTTCCCAAACGGTGGCGAGACCACTGAGGATGTCGAGGAACTGCTGCGGCTGGCGATGGAAAGCCGAAAGCGCGTGAAAGACCAATTGGCGCGCATCGATGCGACCTATCCCGAGGTCGACTTCTATTACACCGGACCCGATGGCGAAAAGCGCCGTGTCACCACGGTAGAAGAAGAAGAATATCCGCAATTCTATCATTTGAAACCTGCGCTGGATCCGAAGGAACAGGAACAGCGAGACGAGAAGGGAGATGGCCGGACCGTGGACGCGTCTGGCAGTGAGGCATCTGCTCCTGCGGAGCCCAAACTTCCCGCACAGAACGAACAAGCGCTCGCCGAAGGTCATCATGTCTTTGCTGAAAACCGCAAAGGCATCAGCTACGACAAGGTATTTGGTCCCTACATTGCCGGTGCATCCAGGATCGTAGTGACTGACCCGTATGTCCGCTACTTCTACCAGATCAAGAATATGATGGAATTTGTAGAAATGGTCATCCAGCGCAAGCCGCCAGAAGACCAGGTCAGCATTCATTTGGTAACAGGGCCGGATGACGGCAACGTGGCCAATCAGCGTGAGCTTCTGGATTCCATAGCTGACGCATGTGCAGGCACCGGTATTGAATTCACTTGGGTCTTCGATGGTACCGGTACTGGCCATGCACGCGATATCACTACCGACACAGGCTGGAAGATCGTCCTTGATCGTGGGCTGGACATCTTCCAAGCGCCGATCAGAAAAGATGGGTTTTCGCTTGGGGACCGGCTGCAGGATCACCGGACGATCAAGGGATTTTATGTGACTTACGTGAGGAACGTAGATTCAGGAAATCAAGTCTCATGAAGGTTAGCTTGACCAATTCTTTTCTTCTCTAAGGAGACCCATGGCATGCCCGCGCCTGCTCCCGCATCACCGCATAGTCGCCCATCATCTCGGCGATGGCAGATCCGTCCGGCAGCATTGGCATTTCTTCGGCCGCCTGCCCCTGGAGCTCCCTGCTGTATTCCACCACCGGCGGGCATGCCCCCACGCCGCCGGTCTCAAAACCCACCGTCGCGCAGCCGGTCAACCAGCTCGTCCCGATCACGAGGACGGCGAGCCGCCGCCTCCAGCATCCGGCGTTGGACATCATTGGTCTTCTCCGTGGTTTCAAGGCGTTCTGCCATGCGCCCTGCGCGCTCACCCGCGCGACGGAACGACAACAGGAACAGGACGATGGCGAGAGCAATGGCCCCATAGCGCAGCCCCGCCCGCATCCACGGGCTGGCGGCGATCCCGGCGAGCAAAGTGGCGATCATCGCTGCCCCCGTTTCCAATCATCAAGACGGGCATAGATTGTAACCGCAACGCCCATGAGCGCCACGGCGATGAACACCCAGCGCAGGGTGTCGAGATACGGCACCAGCGGCAGGATGGCGGTCTGGGTCTCGGTCAGGACGCTCTGTGCGACCTCCACCCCAGCCGCGCCGAGCGTTGCGACGCCTGCCGCCCCGCCACCTTTGAGCTACTCCCCATCTTTTGGACAGGATCTGGCGTAAACTA
>NZ_JARAML010000047.1:0-14156 GCF_028807375.1 Marinovum sp. PR37
TATTGGTCGGCGAGCCGCCAATGTACTTGTCGAAGGACCCCATATCCTCCAACCGCCCGCCAACCTGTGCGCCGTAAAGATCCACCGACGACCGGCCGATGGTGATCAGGTCAAGTGTCTGTGTCATATCCGTTCCTTCCCGGTCGCCCGTGGCTCACGCGCCGTCGAGCACCTCGGCGAGTTTCACCGCACGGCCCTCGGCCACCGATTTCAGCGCCGCCTCCGCCAGCGCCAGCGCCATCAGCCCGTCCTGCCCGGTGGTGGGCGTCGCGGCACCCTGGGCCACCGCGGCGACGAAAGCCGCGATCTCGTTGGCATAGGCCTGGGTGTAACGCGACATGAAGAAGTTGAGCAGCGGCGGGCGGTGGAAGCCCTCGGCATCGGCGATCTCGATATTGGCCTCGCGGTGGTTCTCGGCCGAGACCGCACCCTTGGAGCCCAGAACCTCGATCCGCTGGTCATAGCCATAGGTGGCGCGGCGCGAATTGGTGATGGTGCAGTGCTTGCCGCTGGCGTTGGTCAGGATGACGTTGACGCTGTCGTAATCGCCGAGCGTGCCGATTTCGGGATCGGTCAGGACCGAGGCGGCGGCCTGCACGGTCTCGATCTCTTCGCCGAGCAGCCAGCGCGCCACGTCGAAGTCGTGGATCGTCATGTCGCGGAAGATGCCGCCGGAGACCTTGATGTAATCGGCCGGCGGCGCGCCGGGGTCGCGGCTGCTGACGGTGACCATCTCGACCGCGCCGATACGGCCCTGGTCGATCGCGGCTTTCAGCGCCATGAAGTCGGGATCGAAGCGGCGATTGAAGCCCACCATCAGCGTTGCCTGTTCCGCCGCCACGGTGTCGAGGCAGGACTTCACCCGGTTCAGGCTCAGGTCGATGGGTTTCTCGCAGAACACTGCTTTGCCGGCGCGGGCGAACTGCTCGATCAGGTCGGCATGGGTGTTGGTGGGGGTGCAGATCGCCACTGCCTGTACGTCGTCGCTGGCGGCAATCTCGTCGATGCTGCGGATATCGCAGCCATAGGCCTCGGCGACTTTTCCGGCGGCTTCGGCTATCGGGTCGGAGATGGCGACAAGGCGGGCGCCGGGGGTGGCGGTGACGGCGCGGGCATGGACCTGTCCGATGCGGCCGGCGCCGAGAATGGCGAAGTTGATTGTCATGTTGTCCTCGTAGGGCGAAATTGCGGGCGGACCGCATCTGTTATGCGCGACCGGCGGAAGAGGGTCCGCCGGCCGCGTCGGGAAGAGGGCGGATGCCGGGGGCCCATGCAGGGAGCATTGACCGGCCCCGGAAGCGTCAGGCGGCCTCCTCGTATTCGGGCTGGGTCTTGGCGCCTGTGATATAGGCCACGACATCTTCGCCGTTGGTCTCTTCCTTGCGGAGGTTGGCGCAGATCCTTCCGCGGCGGAACACCACGATCCGGTCCACCAGATCCATCACCTGCCGCATGTTGTGGCTGATCAGGATCAGCGGCTCGCCGGCTTCCTTGAGCGTGCGGACGATGTTTTCCACCTGCGCGGTCTCCTGCACGCCGAGCGCCGCTGTGGGCTCGTCCATGATGGTCAGCTTGGAGTGGAAGGTGGCGGTGCGGGCAATTGCCACGCATTGCCGCTGGCCGCCCGACATCCTCTCGATCGAGCCGCGGATGTTGGGGATCTTGACGCCGGTCTTGACCAGCGCATCCATGGTGCGCTGGCGCATCGCCTTGTAATCCAGCATCCGGAAGGGGCCCAGCCAGTTGTACTTGGTGATCTCGCGCCCGAGAAACAGGTTGTCGGGCACATCGAGCTGATCGGCTAGCGCCAGGGTCTGGAACACCGTCTCGATGCCGGCATTGCGCGCCTCGAGCGGGCCGGCAAAATGCACCGGCTTGCCGTCGAAGATGATCTCGCCCCGGGTGCGCTGTTCGACGCCGGTGATTTGGCGCACGAAGGTCGATTTTCCGGCACCGTTGTCGCCCATAATGGCCACGTGTTCGCCACGGCGCAGGGTGAAGTTGGCACCTTCGAGCGCATGCACGCCGCCGTAGTGCTTGGTCAGATCGCGGGTCTCGAGGATGATATCGCTCATGTCGGGTCTCCCTATGCTCTGGCCGCGGCGCGTTGCTGCCGCCATTGGTCGAGGACCACGGCCCCGATGATGATCGCCCCCATCGCCATCAGCTGATAGAAGGCGTCGAGCTTGATGAAGGTGAAGCCGGACTGGATCACGCCGAAGACCATGGCGCCAAGCACCGTGCCGATGATCGAGCCGCGCCCGCCGGTCAGGCTGACCCCGCCGATGACGGCCATGGCGATGCCATAGAGCTCGTAGAACTGGCCCATGCCGGCCTGCGCGGTGAGGTTCTTGGAGCTCAGCACGATAGCGGCAAAGGCGGCGAGGATCGAGGCAATCATGTAGACCATGACCTTGTGCCGGCGGATGTTGATGCCCGACATCCGCGCCGCATCCTCGTTCGAGCCGATGGCGTAGGTGTGTTTGCCGTAGACGGTGTAGCGCATGATCAGTTGCAGCACGACCGCAAGGCCGATGAACCAGACCACGGGCATCATGCCGGAGCCGATCCAGGCATAGCTATCGGTCGGGAAGGACACCGGCTGGCCCTTGGTCCACCACTGCGAGATGCCGCGGCAGACGAGGAACATGCCCAGCGTGGCGATGAAGGGGGGAATGCGGGCAAAGGCCACGAAGAACCCGTTGATCGAGCCGATCAGCGCGCCGAAAGCAAGCCCAACAATCACCGGCACGATCACCGGCAGATCCATCGCCCAGAGACCGAAGACCGCCTTGGGGTTGGGGTTGCCATTGACCAGCTCGGTCTGGGCGAATGACATGGCGATCATCGCCGTCGCGCCGACCAGCGGGCCGGAGGACAGGTCGATGCCGCCCGAGATGATCACCTGGGTCACGCCCAGCGAGATGATGCCGATGATCGCCACCTGCAGGATAATGATCTTGATCCGCGCCATGTTCAGGATGGTACCGTCGCGGGCCTCGTTGAAATCGAACAGCATGCTCTGGCCGTTCATGTAAGGCAGCACCTGGCCCAGCACCTCGAACAACAGGGTGATCAGGATCAGCGCCAGAAAGACGTTGAATTCATTGGGCCAGGCGCGCTTCTTGTGGTCGAAGGTCAACCCGCCTACGCCTTGCGATGTCTGGTCGGACATGTCCCGTCTCCTCCCGTGGAAAGGGCGCTTTCACAGTCGGGAACGGCGCGTCGCGCGCCGCTCCCGGGGTTTGGTCTCGTCAGGCTCAGTTCTTCGACATGTAGCTTTCCATGTTGTCCGGGGTCACCAGCTCGAAGGGAATGTAGACTTTCTGGTCCACCGCCTCGCCCCGCGCCAGTTGCAGTGCCGCCTGGAGCGCGCCGCCGCCTTGGGCCGCCGCATTCTGGAACACGGTCACGTCCAGCTCGCCCGCCTGCATCGCCGAGAGTGCGTCCTGGGTGGCGTCGACGCCGCCGACAACGACGTCCTCCATCGAGATGCCCGAGGCCTTCATCGCCTGGATCGCGCCGATGGCCATTTCGTCGTTGTTGGCGATCACCGCGTCGAAGGGCTCGCCCGAGGACAGCCAGTTGGTCATCAGGCTGGTGGCCTGTTCGCGCGACCAGTTGGCGGTCTGACGGTCGATTTCCTCGATCTGCACGGCGCATTTACCGGCGGCGATCACATCGTCGATGTCCTTGGTCCGCATCACCGCGGCCTGGTTCGACAGCTCGCCCATCAGGATGTAGACCCGCGCCGGATCGCGGCCCATATTGGCCAGGATGTTGCAGATCTCGATGGTTTCCAAAGTGCCGGATTCCGCCTCGTCAGAAGCCACGAAGGCCTGGCTGTCGGGCAGGGTGTCGACGTTGATCGGCTCGCGGTTGACATAGACCAGCGGCACGCCGGCGGCCTCGGCGGCCTGGGTCATCGCCTGGGTGGCCGAAGTGTCGACCGGGTTGACGATGATCGCGTCCACGCCGGAGGCCACGAAGTTGTTGATCTGGTCGAGCTGGCGCGCCACGTCGTTCTGGGCGTCTTCGATCTGGACATCGACGCCTTCCATTCCGTCGGCCTGTTCCTGGATGCCGTTGCGCAGCACGGTCAGGAAGTTGTCATCAAAGAGCGCCATCGACACGCCAATGTTTTCGGCCATTGCAGTGGATGACATGAGCACGGTCAAGGCCGCGGCTGTCAGGGTCTTTTTCATTGGGTTTCCTCCCTTGTGTGGTGTCCGGCGCACCGTTCTCCTGGCCGGAAGCCCCGTTGCGGGGCCCGTCTTGCGCAGTCAGGCGGCGCGCGCCTGAAGTTGCGAGGCGATAAAGTCGAACGAGCGCCGGATCTCGGAAAAGGGATCCGGCATCGCCTGGGTCTCGGGCGAGAAGCATTCGTAGGAAATCGGTCCGTCATAGCCCGCCGCCAGCAGCGCCGCGATCTGGTCGATGTTGCCCAGCCGGTCCTGGCCATCGACCAGCACGCGGTGTTCATCCTCCATCTCGTGGACCGCCAGCGCCGGGTCGGTCACTGCCGAGATATGCACGATGCCGGTCTGCTCGGGATAGAACGGCCCGCCCTCGGCCAGCTTGTGGTGAAATGTGTCATGCACCAGCTTGAAATGGTCTTCGCCACCGATCGCCGCGATGGTCTCGACCAGCTCGGCCTTGGAGCGCAGCGAAGAGCGCTGAAAACCCAGCGGCTCGACCAGCGCGGTCATCTCGGCGGCCTGAAGCAGCGGCAGCACGCCTTTCAGCGCGATGCGCAGATTGGCCTGGCGTTCGCCGTTGCCAAGCCCCGTGCCGTCGTTGCGCGGGATCAGGCTGATGGTCTCGGCTCCCGCCGCCTTGGCGATGTCGATCAGCGCCTGCACTTGGGCTTCACGCTCGGACGTCCAGTCGTTGAACGGATAGACTTGGCTCAACCCGACCAGCCGCAACCCCTTGTCGCGGGCGATCTTCCCGGCCTCCTCCGGGGCGATGCCGTCGAACAGCGGGCGGGCGATGTCGTTGCGCACCTCGACGCCGATGCAGCTCAGCCGCGCGGCAAGATCGAGAAACTCGGCATAGCCCAGACCGGGCACCGTCATATGGTTCAAAGTTGTCTTCATGGTGTACCCCCCGCCGCAGGGCTGTCAGCGCCCGTCGGATGCGCTCACTTCCGCAGTTTGGGGAGATTCGGTCAATCTGAGCTGGCAGATATCGCGTCATTCATGACGCATTCATTCGGTACTTGATGACGTATTTATGTCATCACACCATTTCGGGCAAATAGAGCCGTGGTTCGAGGAAATGCTGCCCCGCCACGCCGTCGTCATCGGCGCCCACCGATTTCACCATCATCTCGATCAGGTCCGTGCAGAGGTCCGTCAGCGGGGTGGAAATCGCCATGACCGCATAGCCGTCGATCAGCGCCGCGCGGCTGTCCGCCGTCAGCTCGTTGACCGCCAGCGAGATCCGCGGCGCGGGGTGTTTCTCGCGCAGCGCGGCAATTGCGCCCTCCATCCCGCCGCCGGCGACATAGATGCCGCGCAGGTCCGGGTGACGGTCGATCAGGTCAAGCGTCGCCTCGTAGGTCAGCTGCCGGGTCTCCAGGTTGACCAGCGTGTCGAGCACCTCGAACCCGGCACCGGCGCCGCGCACAAAGGACCGGAACCCGACCTCGCGCAGGTCATGGCCGTGCCAGCGGTTGCCGCCAACAAAAATCGCCAGCTTTCCGGGGCTTTTAACTGTCCGCGTGATCAGCCAGGCTGCCAGCCGCCCGACCTTGATGTTGTTGAGCCCGACGTAATTCTTGCGGATGCCCTGAGCGAAATCGTTCAGCAGGGAAAACACCGGGATGCCGTCATCCTTGAGGTCCTGCACGATGCGGTCGAGCTTCTGGTCGTTGACCGCAGTGGCGGCGATCACGTCGCAGCTTTTGCCCAGATCGGTCAGCAGATCGGCAAATTCCGCCGGCGATTGCGAGGTGGAATAGCGGATCACCGCGCGGCCGCGAATGTCGGTCCTGGCGGCAACCGCGCGTTCAATCTCGGTGGCGAAGTTGCGATAGAATTCCTGCGCCTGCTTCAAAAGCACAAAGCCCAGCGTCACCTCGGGCAGATGCGCGGTCAGCCGGCCCTCGAACAGCCCCTTGCCGTGATAGCCGATCCGATGCGCCGCATCGGCGATCTTGCGCAGGGTCTCGGCGCGCACCTGGGCGCGTCCATTGATCGCGCGATCGACGGTCGTGACACTAACGCCAGCCGCCTTTGCGACATCTTTGATGGTCGGTCGGTGCGCCAAGATGACCCCATTATGGCGGTTTTTCGTCAGCATAGGCACTCGCGTCTGCGGGTGCAATTGCCTCATGTTGTCAAAGTGAGCCGGGACGCCATCGCTGACGGCCTTCGCATAATCCGCCGGCGCGTCCTGAACCTTGGTCACGCGGCGTAGCTGCGCCAGGGTCGCTGTCTGTGTCTCTGGCCGCATCGACCGTCACAGCCCAGGAACCCGGGAAAAATCTGACGTCGCGATCTGACGCTGCGGGTGTTGACTGCACGGTCCGGGCGCCAAGATCGAACCCGCCCCACCCATGCCGCATTGCAGTACAAGCATGGCGGCATGGCGGAAACTGCGCGTTGTTAGCGCAATCACTCGCCATTATCTGAGTGTCAGTGAGGAAACAAAACCTCACCGGGGAACACGCCCGACACATCAAAGGACGCTGAACATGGCATACGCACTGTCCAATACCCACGCCCGATTCAACCTGTCGGCCACGCTGCACCGCGCGGCCGAGACCTGGAAAACCGCCCGCGCCAAGCGCGCAATTTTCGACCGGACCTACAACGAGCTGAACGCGCTCGACGACCGCGACCTGACCGATATCGGAATCGCGCGCCGCGACATCCGCGCCTTGGCGCAGGACGTCGCCAACAAGGCGGTCTGATCCCGGAGATTTCACGAGGGTGCCCAAAGGTGCACCCCGAAAACGCGGGCCGTCCCACCGGCCTTATATCATCCCCAAGCCTTATCCAGGCCGATACTGGCTTTCCACGCCAAGCGGCTTGGGCGTCGCGTCGCTCCAGGCCACACCGCTCGCCACAATGCAGGTCAGCCCTTCGGGGGTCACGACGAGAATTGTCCAATTGCCTTGCTCGCTGGCGCGCCAGACTTCGACCATACGCGTGGCGGACTGAAGGCCGCGGCCAACCAAGCTTTCTTGGTAGACAGTCTCCAGCCTGCTCCGGATGGTCTCGCGAGACCCGCAGGTCATCTGAGCGGAGGCGGGGGGGCCAAGAGCTGCCAGTCCAAAGGTCAGGCTCAGGCTGATCAAACGCTTCCACATGGTATTTCTCCTTCCCCTTGCTGGGGCGGAGAACATGAAGGCTACGACCCCAGCTCCAAGTTGCTTTGTAAATATGGTATCTCAAACCTGCTCGTGCACTATTCGTTACCGAGGAATTGAACACCTTCGGGACTATGCTCGGGCGAAACTCCAATCGCCTCTTACGGGGGTGGCACCATTTACAACCGAAACTGATCAGTTATGTGTGCACACCTGCACGAATGAAGCGTCATAGGCGGCGCTCATGTGCGGAATAGCTCAACGTCAAGGACGCGTTGATCGAGGCTGACATTCCTGATGCGCCGCATCGCAGCCGAAGCGTCTGCGTCATGGCTTAGAAAGCAATGCCACGGTGAACGGCGTTCCGTAGCACATCGTGCAGAAATGGATGGGCCACGCGCAGCTTACCATGACGGCGATCTATACCGACCCCGTGGGCAAAGAAGAGCAGGGTATCGCCTCGAGGATGTGTGGGAGTAGGCTGCGGCGAACTTCACCTTTGCGTAAGATCAAAAGAATGCGACCCGCAATCCACACCCCGCATGGTTTATTGTTGCCTCCACCGCGAAAACTTTGCGAATCAGCTCTTCATCCAGCACGTCCTCTGGCGCGCCTTGTTTGACAAGCTGACCGTGATGCATGACAGCGATTTCGTCGCAAAAGGCGGCCGCCTGATTGAGGTCATGCAGGGCAACGACGATGCGGGTGCCTAAGTTGCCAAGGAGGCGCATGAGGTCCAGCTGATGGCGGATATCCAGATGGTTTGTCGGTTCGTCGAGCAGAAGTTCCTGCGGCTCTTGTGCCAAGGCCCGCGCAATCAGGATTCGCTGTCGCTCGCCGCCGGACAGCGTGGACCATGGCTGGGCGGCACGGTCGATCATGTCCGTGCGCTGCAACGCCGAGGCCACGGCATCTTCGTCACGAGTTGACCAGCCGTTCCAGGCGCCTCGCAAGGGAAGGCGCCCGAGCGCGACCACCTCGCGCGCAGTCAAGGAGATGTCAATGTCCGACTGCTGCTCGACATGGGCAAGGCGGCGGGCAATCTCTTTGCGACGGAGGCTCTCGATGGGGCGATCCTCCAAATAGATCGCGCCTCCCGTCCCTCGACGCAATCCTGCGAGTAGCCGCAGAAGACTGGATTTACCCGATCCGTTCGGCCCGACAAGTCCGAGAACACCTTGTTCCGGCAGTCGCAATGTAACCCCACGCACAATCGGGGCGCCTCCGGCCGCCCAAGACACATCTTCCGCCCTGAGCGTCATCTCCCCCTCCGAGACTGCCAAAGGATAGCAGCAAAGGCCGGAGCACCGAACAGCGCAGTGATGACACCAATGGGCAGCACCTGTCCCGGCAAAACGATGCGAGACAACACGTCCGCTGCGACCATGAAGACTCCTCCAGCCAAGGCTGAAGCCAGTATCAGGCGGCCATGTGCAGGGCCGACCAGAAAACGAGTCGCATGGGGAATGACCAGCCCGACGAAGCCGACAGCACCCACCATGCTGACCACCGTCGCGGTCAGAAATGCGGTGACCGCAAAGAGTTCAAGGCGAACGCGCGCGACATCCACGCCCAGCGAAGCAGCGGCGTCCTCGCCGAAGGCGAAGGCATCAAGCGCCCTGGCACGGTAGAGACAGATGGCCAAGCCAATGACCACGATCGGGAAGGAAAGCCAGGCATCCGGCCAACGGATGCTGCCAAGGCTTCCCAAAAGCCAGAACAGGATCCCTTGCGTCTGTTCGGCATTGGCCGAAGACGTGACGATGAAGGAAGTTACCGCATTGAAGAGCTGCGAACCCGCAATACCCGCGAGTATAATGCGCTCGGTCCCGCCACCGGTTTCACGCACCAGGATTGCGACGAAGAGAATGGCCACCGTCGCGCCCACAAAGGCACCTGCGGAGACGGACAGCGCCCCCGCGCCGAGCGCCAGAACAATCACCGTGACCGCGCCGGTCGATGCCCCTGCCGAAATACCAAGCAAATATGGTTCGGCCAGCGGATTGCGCAATAGAGCCTGAAGAACGGTGCCACAGACCGCCAGAGCCGCGCCGACACAGATCGCAACGGCGGCACGGCTGAGACGATAGTGCCAGATGATGCCTTCCCGGATCGGATCGACTTCCAGATCCAAGCCCAGAATACGGTTGGCCAGCGTTCGGGTCACGTCACGGGGCGTTACCGCAATCTCGCCCAGCAAAATGGCCCCCGCCGTAGCAAGGACCAGAGCCACGGCCGAGAGCAGCAGAAACGGCCCAAGGGCCATCCTGCGCGACCTGGGCGCGGGGCGCGCCTCGGCGATCACCGTGCTTGGCCGAAGGCTCGTAGGCCGGCGGCAAGCGTTTCGACCCCATCTACCGCTCGCAGAGTCGGGTTCATCGACTGAGCGTCCATTTCAATCAACCGGCCATTGCGCACTGCGCTCAGCTGACTGGCCACAGGATCGCTTTGCAGGAACGCGCGCTTGGCGGCGACGTCATCGGCCGGCAGACGGCGCCGATCCATCTTTCCCAGCACGATTACATCCGGGTCGAGGCCCGAAATTGTTTCCCATCCCACCAGCGGCCATTCTTCTTCCGAGGTGATGACATTGCGAACCCCGACGACATCCGAGATCCAAGCCGGGGCCCCGTAACGGCCGGCCACATAGGCTTCTCCCTCGGTCTGCGGTGAGGAAAACCAGAAGAGAACCGAAACGTCGCGTGCTTGCAGCCCGCGTACATGTGCCTTTGCGGTTTCGATCCGCGCCGCGTTGCGTTCGATCAGAGCCGCACCGGCGCCCGACACATCGAAAATGCCGGCAAGCTCAGCAATCTCGCGGGATAGTAGGTCCATGGACCAGGCCTGAGACCGGGCTCCGTCACCGCTGCCGGTGCTGAAATCGCTTTTGGCGCATTCGGCCGGCGACACATAGGTGGCAATGCCGAAATCTCCGAACTGGGAAAAGGTGCCGACCCGCGCCTGTTCGGGAGCGATGTCGTTGATCCACTGACTCGCGACGAAATCGGGGCGGGTGTCCAGCACCGCTTCGAAACTGGGCGAGTTATCCGCCAGCCGCGGCAAGGCTTGGCCCTGCTCGGCCAATTCCTCTGGCAAAGGCGCCAGCCAGATTGCGCTACCGACGATCTTGTCGGCCAGGCCGAGCGAGAGCAGGATTTCGGTTGTGCCCTGTCCGATCGCCACCACGCGCTCCGGAACTGCATCCAGGATCAAGTCCCTCTGGCAGTTGCGGATTTCAAGAGGATAGGTGGTTGCCTGGGCCTGAACCCGCAAGGCAGTTGATGCGAGAATGGCAGTTGCAAGCACACAGAGGATACGACCGCGGCCGCGAGCTATTTGGATCATTGACGCTCCTTTTCCGGACACCCCGTCCGGTGCGCATTGAAATTTCGGCTCTGCTCCATCGCAGGCCGGAACGGCAGGTCTCCTGACTCGCGGCCATCGTTCCAACCCGCCTTCCCGTGCCTGTTCTGTGACACAGTGGCATCGCCCGACGGGCGAATGGGTCGAAACGGCCGCCTACAGTTGCGGGGGCAGTCCCGGAGTTCAAGCCAGAAGGCTTGGCACCGGGTTCCCTTTTCATCCCGATTGGGAACCGTTCGCGCCGGAAGTTCTTCTTCACAACCTGGTTTGTCAAGCCGGATTATTCCGGTGGCGAATTCAATCACCTGCCTGCAAAGGCGCGCCATTTTAAATCACAGTTTTTGAATGCCTTTTTGCGTGCTACTCCCCCATTTGACAATTGTCGGGGAGTAGCGGCTGCCAACCTGGCAGTCCCGAAACGCTTGCTCTGCTTTTCAACCCCGGCCGCGATAGGGCGGCACGCCTTGATCGGGCAGCCAGAGGCCCTCGGGACGCGGGGCGGTCTGCCAGAACACGTCGATCGGAATGCCGCCGCGCGGATACCAGTAGCCGCCGATCCGCAGCCATTGCGGTTCGAGGAAATCGACCAGGCGGCGTGCGATAGAGATCGTGCAATCCTCGTGAAACGCACCATGATTTCGAAAGGAGGTCAGGAACAGTTTCAGCGATTTCGATTCCACCAGCCAGGCGCCGGGTACGTAGTCGATCACCAGGTGGGCAAAATCCGGCTGTCCGGTCATCGGGCAGAGCGAGGTGAATTCCGGCGCTGTGAAGCGCACATTATAGGCCAGGTCGGCCTGTGGGTTGGGCACACGCTCCAGTTCAGCCTCTTCCGGGCTGGCGGGAATGCGGGTTTCGCCGCCAAGCTGCTTGAGATCGCTGTAGATATTTTCGGACATGGGGGCTCCTTAAGGTCAGACGCCGCGCTTGTTGCCCCAGATCAGGACATGAAGCTGCGGCAGGATGCGGGGGGCGAACCAGCCGTCGGCCATCGCGCTGTCGGTCAGCCATTCCAGCCGGGCAGACAGGGCCCGCAGATCGACCGGCGTGTCGGGGTCGACCTCGGCGTTGCCCGGCTGGAGGTAGAGCGGCAGGTCCGGGTGGCGGGCATGGGCGGCTTTGGCCCATTGGTAATCGGTCTCGTCGAAGACGACGATCTTCATCACCGACTGCCGCGCCGGCTTGCCGGCGGAGACACAGCCATCGAAGGCATCCCAGTCCACCGTTTCGCCGCTCGAGGGGGGTTTCGGCGACAAAACCAGCGTGTCGAGCTCCGCAAACCAATCTCTGGCCAAGGAACCTTGTGTCTCGCAGGCGAAGCGATACCCCGCCGCACGTCCCCGCGCGATCACCGGAGCGAAATCCTGGATCGCGGGATTGCCGCCGCTGATCGAGACCGTCAACGGCTGACCGTTCGAAAGACGCAGCACCTCATCCCAGATTTCCACGTCGCTCAACGGCGCCCAAGTATGGCGATACCGGCTTTCAACGGCATGCAGGCTGTCGCACCAGCTGCACCTGTAGTCGCAGCCACCGGCGCGGATAAAAACCGTGGGCTCACCGATCAATGCGCCCTCGCCCTGGATCGTCGGCCCGAATATCTCGGCGATGCGCAGGGTCATGGCCGGTACTCTGCCCAGGTTTTCGGCGTCTCGCTGATCATCACGGCGCTGGTCTCGGGCCAACGCGCGGCACACCAGTCGTAAAAATGGCGGGCCATGTGCTCGGCGGTGGAGGGCACATCGAAAATGTCATTCAGATGGCGATGGTCGAATTGATCGTCGATATAGCTCTTGAGCGGTTTCAGATCGTGGTAGTCGCGCACGAAACCGTCGTCATTCAGCGTTTCGGCGGCCAGTTCCACCACGACGACATAGTTGTGCCCGTGCAGCCGCGCGCATTGGTGGTCGGGCGGCAGATGCGAAAGCTGGTGCGAGGCGGAGAAGTGGAATTCCTTGCGGATGCGGAACATCAGGTGGCCTCCCGCTCGGCAATTGCTGTCGCCCAATACTCGGGATCGGCATAGGCGGTAGGGTCCGGAACACCGGCGATGTGAAACGCCTCGCGGCGCTCGACGCAGGTGCCGCAGCGGCCGCAATGCAGCGCGCCGCCCTTGTAACACGACCAGGTCTCGGCGAAGGGCGTGCCGTGGCGGGCGCCCTCGCGCACGATGTCGGCCTTGCTGCGTTCGACGAAGGGCGTGTGGAGGTGCACCTCGGCATAGCCGTCGAGCGCAGCCTGCTGCATGGCGTCGAAGGCGCGGGCGAAACCAGGTCGGCAATCGGGATATATGAAGTGATCGCCGCCATGCACCGCAGTCGCGACTGCCTCATCGCCGTTGGCGGCGGCGACTCCGAAACCGATCGCCAGCATGATGGCGTTGCGGTTCGGCACGACGGTGATGCGCATCGTGTCCTCGGCGTAATGGCCGTCAGGCACATCGATGTCGTCGGTCAGCGCCGATCCGGAGAGCGCGGCACCGATCCCGCGCATGTCCATCAGGTGATGCGGAACGCCGAGCCGCTGCGCCGCCGCGGCCGCGAAGTCGAGCTCCTTGCGGTGGCGTTGGCCGTAATCGAAGGACACCAGCCGGGTGAGTTGATGCTCATCGGCGGTGATATGAGCGAGCGACACGGAATCGAGTCCGCCCGAGCAGATGACGAGAGTTTTCATGTTGGGCCCTTGTTTTGGTATCCGGGTAGGCTGCGACCGGAATGGGCACCGTTTAGCCGAACCTCGGGTGGATGGCAATCCGAGGGGCGAGGTGGTCTCCCGGCGCTCTGCTCGACGCGCTGGATGAGACGGACTTATTTCTGACCAACACGGTGCATTCCGATCAAGCCTTCCAGTTCACCAGCCGGGAATGGCAGATGTTGCTTCGCCCGACCAACCTGGAACCCGGCATGAGCCGACGAGGGACCTGCCATGACAACGCCGTGGCTGAGCGCTTCTTCCAACTCCTGAAACGGGAACGGGTTGACCTGCCCCCTGCTGGTCCCTCATTCATAAAGAGAGTCTGCTGGTTGGATTTGGGTATTCCGGTTCCCCGTCTGGTGCAAGCGCGCCGGGCGCCGAGCCCTCAAATTGCTCAAGCGCTCTGCGCGCATGCTGTGGTGTCTGGTTGCCGAGCGACGAGTGTGGCCTAACCGTGTTGTAGTCGTAGCGCCACAAGGCCAGCTTGCGCCGTGCATCGTCCAGGGTGTCGAATATTTCCTCGTTCAAGAGCTCGTCGCGCAGGCTCCCGTTGAATCTCTCGATGAAGGCGTTCTGCTGGGGCTTGCCGGGATCGATGTAGTGCCAGGAGACCTCGGTCTCATCGGCCCATTTCAGGACAGCCCGACTGGTGAACTCTGTCCCGTAGCACCTCGGGAAGAAGCGCTGGCGAGAGGTTATGGTGTCACCCGCGCAGCCCTCAAATAGCGCAGCGTGTGGATCGGCATGCAAAATTGGCTCTGACGCACATCGTGTGATGTTT
>NZ_JARAML010000048.1:0-13252 GCF_028807375.1 Marinovum sp. PR37
CCGGGCTGGAGACCGCGGCATAGCCGCCGGTGGCGGCGCCGTCCTGCTGCTCTTCCTCGAAGTCGAGGTAGACGAACTCGGCGCCCATCGACTCGACCTGCTCGGCCACTTCGGGACGCACGTCAAAGGCATAGGTGATCGCGCCCAGCGAGGTCGAGGTGCCGATGGCGGCAAGGCCAGCGACGCCTGCACCGACCACCAGAACCTTGGCGGGGGGCACTTTGCCGGCGGCGGTCACCTGGCCGGTGAAGAAGCGGCCGAAGTTGTTGCCGGCCTCGATCACAGCGCGGTAACCGGCGATATTGGCCATCGACGACAGCGCGTCCATCTTCTGCGCGCGGGAGATCCGCGGCACCATTTCCATCGCGATGACAGAGGCGCCCTTGGCCTTGGCGGCCTCCATCCCGGTCTCGTTACCGGCGGGATTGAAGAAGGAAATCAGTGTCTTGTCGGCGGAAAGGTAGTCGAGCTCGGCCTCGGAAGGCTGGCGCACCTTGGCGATGATGTCAGCCTGCGACCACAGCGCCTCGGCACCGTCGACGACGGTGACCCCGGCCTCGCGGTAGAGATCATCCGAGAACCCGGCTTTCGCCCCGGCCCCGGCCTCGATCAGGCAGTCATAGCCCAGCTTCTGCAATTGCCGCGCAGAGTCCGGCGTCATGGCGACCCGCGCTTCGCCCTCGAAAATTTCCTTTGGCGTCCCGATTTTCATCAGACCGTCCTCCGTCCCGTAATACGTTGATTTGGCTGGTGTTCAGGCCGATTCTTTGCCCGTTATGACCACCTTTCCACCGGCCATGATCTTGACCCGGCGGACAATTTCGGCGTCGCGGTCAGCCTTGAACTGATCGGGGTTGCGGTCCTTCCAATCATAGAACCCCTGACCGCTGCGCATGCCGGTGTGTCCCTTGGCAAAGAGCGCGCCAACCGGCGTTTCGCCAGGGTCGGTGACCGTGCTGAGGTCGGCCCAGACCGCCTTGGCCGCATCGCCGTTCATCAGGTCGAGCCCGGCCAGATCGGCATGTTCAAACGCCCCCATCGCGGGCAGCCGTGCGGCATAGCCCTTGCGCAGGATCGTGTCGCAGGCTTCGGGCGTGACCAGCCCCTGCCCCACCAGCGAAGCGAACTCGCGCAGCACCGCGTGTTGTATGCGCGCCCAGAGAAAGCCAGGGATATCCGGGCAGAGCACCGGGTCCTTGCCGGTCGCGGTCAGCAGGTCGGTCACGGCCTGGGTAACCTCGGCATCGGTGTCCTTGCCCGGCACAACTTCGACCAGTGGCACCAAGTGTGCGGGCTGGGCATAATGCGCGATGCAGAACTGCGCGGGCCGGGTCAGCGCCGACTGGATATCCCCCGCCCCCAGCGCCGAGGTGGTGGAGGAGGTGATCGCCGCCGGAGGCGCCAGCGCTTCTGCCCGGCGCAGAAGTTCCTGTTTGACTTCCAGCACTTCCGCGGCGGCTTCGATCACGAAACCGGCGTCCTTGACGGCCCCGCCCATGTTCGATGTCGTCTCGATCCGGGCCAGGACCTCGGCCCGCGCTTTGCGCGAGACGAGACCTTCGGCGGCCAGAAAATCGAAAGCGGCAGCAATGCGGGCGACAGCCTCGGGCAGTGCCTCAGGGCGGCGGCCCCAGAGGCGCACCGAAGCGCCACCAAGCGCGAGGGACAGGGCGATCTGCGCGCCCATCGTCCCCGAGCCGAGAACCGCGGCCTGCGGGAGGGGCTTATCCGACATGATGCCAGCCCTCGCCTTCCTTGCAGATCAGGCCCTTGGCCTCGAAATCGCGCAGGCTTGCATCGATTGACACCAGCGCGCGCCATTCGCGCACGACCTTCTGGTCATCACAGCATTTGTCGCGCAGATCGGCAAAGGTGATGCCGGGGTTGGCCTTGATATGGGTGATCATCGAGGCCTCGACCTTGTCCACCCGCGCGCGGCAGTTGTCGATCAGCGCCTGGGTTTCCTCGGCGCCCTTCGGCTCATCATGGGCAAAGATCACGGTCTGCACGTCGCGGTCCTTGAGGAAGGCCTCGATCTTGTCGAATGTGGCGCGCATGGCGGTGGGATCTTCGTAGAGGTAGAGCACCGGGTTGAACGGCGGCAGCAGCGGATCGGCAATGATCAACGTGCGGGTCGATTGCTCGAAAAAGCCGACCTCGGCCATGGAATGCCCGACAACCTCGACGGTTTCGAGGACGATGCCGCCGCCCAGGTCAATCTTGTCGCCTTCGGCAATGAATTCGTCGATGCCGGCGGCGGTGGGGCCCATCCAGTCCAGATACTCGGCACTTAGGTCAAAATGCTCGCCCTCGGGGAAGGCATGCACGATGGCCTTGGCGTTCAGCATGTTGTCGGCGACCCGGTCGGCGCGCGCCTTGTGCCCCATGATGGTGCAGCCGGTCTCGGCCTTGAGCCAGCCGTTGTTGCCGACGTGGTCCATGTGCTCATGGGTCAGCAGCAGCAAGTCGAGGTCGGTGGGCTTCAGGCCCATTTCGTCGAAACCCTGCTGCAATGCGGGCAGGCCGCCGGCGAGCCCGCTGTCGACCAGGGCGATCTTGTCGGCGCCGCGGACAAAGAAGACGCGGGTTGCGGTCTTGCCCTCGTGATCGCCCGGCAGGCCCATGGAAATCGTGGTGAAGGGGCCGGATTGGTAGCTGATGACAGATGCGCTCATCTTGATGGTCCTTGTTATTGTCCGATGAATTTCGGGTCGCGTTTCTCGATAAAGGAGGCGATGCCTTCCTTGCCGTCCATTGTGGCGAACAGGCCGCCAAGCGCGCGCTGCTCGAGGGTCAGACCGGCGCTCAGCGCGCAGTCCATCCCGTCGTCGATCACGCGTTTCAACTCTCGCAGGGCCACCGGCGCCTGGCCGGTCAGTGCCTGGCCGTATTCCAGCGCGCGGGGCATCAGCGCGTCAGGCGCGCAGCTTTCCATCGCGATGCCATAGCCCACCGCCTCTGCCGCCGTGACCATACGGCCCGTCAGCATGATGTCCTTGGCACGCATGGCTCCAACCACCCGCGTCAGGCGCTGAGTGCCGCCGCCGCCGGGAAGAAGGCCCAGCTTGATTTCCGGCAGACCGACTTTGGTCTTCTCGTTGATGAAGACGAAATCGCAACAGAGCGCCAGCTCCAGCCCGCCGCCAAGCGCGTAGCCGTTGACCGCGCAGATGGTGATCTGTGGCAGGTTGGCGATGGCATCGAAGGTCTGGCGCGAGCGGCGCTGGAACCCGTCAAAGACGGTCTGGCCGACGTCGTGATAGCCGCCGATATCCGCCCCCGCCACGAAACCGCGGCCAGTGCCGGTGATGATCAATGCGCGCACGTCGTCGATGCGGGCCGGCAGCGCAGCGACATAGGTGCCGATGGCTTCCATGATCTCGAAATTCAGCGCGCCAAGCGCTTCTTCCCGGTCCACACGCAGCACCTCGACAAAGCCGTGCCGTTCGAGGACCAGATTGGGGTGCGGACGGTCTTCGGCCATCAGATCACCCCCCCTTGGCGCAGCCGCACCACTTCTTCCGCGCCAAGCAATTCGGTCAGGACCTCCTCGGTGTGTTCGCCCACTGCGGGCGGCACATGGCGCAGGGTTACCGGCGTTTCGCTCAGCGTGATTGGGTTCGCAATGGCGCGGATGCGGCCCGCCTTGGGATGGTCCATCTCGACCAGCCGCGGCGAATTCAGGTCGACAAGCTCCTGCATGGCCTCGGCCGAGGTGCGGATCGGCGCGGCCCAGACATCGGCGCTTTCAAAGATCTCCATGATCTCGGCAGTGGTTTTCTGACGCGTCAGCCCGTCGATCTGCCGTTTGGCGGTGTCGCGCTCATGCCAAGGATCGACTGAGCCCAGCGTTTCATCACCCAGAAGCGCGCCGAGCTTGTCCAGCGGACACATGGCAATCGCCACCCAACCATCGGCGGTGGGATAAGAGCCATAAGGCGCGTCATTCCAGCACGAGGCCACGCCGGCCTCGGACCGCTGCAGTTCGATACCTTGGTTGAGCACGGCAAAGTTTTCCTGCGCCATGAGGTTGAGCGTGGCGGAATAAAGATTGGTTTCAACCTGCTGGCCCACGCCATGCCGATCCCGCGCGATCAGGGCACCCAGAATACCGATGGCCAGCGCCTGGGAAGCAGCGAAATCGGCGATCGGGGTGCCACAGGCAGTCGGCGGCTCGCTCGCGCGGCCGGTATTCTGCATCACGCCGCTCATCGCCTGGATCAACAGGTCCTGCCCCGGCCAGCCCTTCTTGGCGAGGTAGCTGTCCTTGCCCCAGCCGGAGCCGGAGGCATAGATGATCTTATCATTGGCTTTTTTGAAATCCTCGTAACCAAGGCCAAGCCGGTCCATCACGCCGCTGCGGAAGTTCTCGACCACCACGTCACACTCGGCCGCCAGCTTCATCAGCACCTCGCGGCCCTCGCCGCTCTTGAGATCGACCGTGACCGAGCGTTTGTTGCGGTTGAATGAATGAAACGCCGCGCTGTCGCCGCCGACGAACTCGCCGATCATCGGCATCGAGCGCATCCACTCACCCTTGCCCGGCCGTTCGACCTTGATCACATCGGCCCCCATATCGGCCAGCGTCTGGGTGCAGAGTGGCCCCAGCATCATCTGCGTAAAGTCCAGAACGCGCACGCCGTCGAGTGCGACTTTTACCGCTTTTCCCGTCATATCCAAGAACTCCGTTTTCGCCACCACAACACCGCGGCCAGCATGTCGCCGGGCCAGTGCCTCAGCGATTCTGCATTTTTGGTAACACCATTTACCAATCAAAAAAAGGGCTTTTTTTGCGAGATAAATTGATTTACCAAAGCAGGGCGACTCACTTGGCACCTCGCCGCTTCTTGCAGCATCGGTCGGGTGATTTCCAACGGTTGCACGGGCTGGACACCCGGGCGCACCGTTCAACCAGCTGGAGGAGACAGCTCAATGACCACCCTAAAAATCACGGGCACCGGCGCGACACTTGCGCTTACGCTGACCATGACCGCGCCGGCCATGGCCGACACCTTTACCTTCCGCGTCGGATCGGGCCACCCGGTCGCCGGCTTGTCGCACATGCAGGCGCTGGACGAGTTCTACCTACCGGAAGTGGCAAAGCGTGTGGAGGAACGCACCGATCACAAGGTCCGCTGGATCAAGGCCTATGCCGGATCGCTTGTGAAACTGCAGGAAACTCTGGACGCGACGCGCTCTGGCCTCGTCGATATCGGCGTGATCAACTATCCACACCAGCCGACCGAGCTGTTCACCCACAGCTTCCCCTTCTATTTCCCCTTCCAGACCGGCGACGCAGTGCTGGCCACCAAGGCCGTGCGCAAGACCTTTGAGGATGTGCCGTGGCTGACCGAGGTCTTCGAGACCGATTACAACCAGAAATTCCTCGCCCTCGGTGCCAACGGCAACTACGGCGTCGGCGGCACGGTTCCGTTCGAGAACTTCGAAGACCTGAAAGGCAAGAAGATCGGCGCCGCCGGGCCGAACCTGAAATGGTTCGACGGCATCGACGTCACCACCGTGACCACCAACCTGGGCGAGGCGTATAATGCTCTGAAGTCCGGTATTTATGACGGTGTGGTGATCTTTCCTGGGCCCTATCAGGCGTTCAAGCTGGGCGAAGTCGGCAAAGAGTTCACCGTCACCAACTTCGGATCGCCCTCGGCGCTGTCGATCAACATGAACCTCGAAAAGTGGAACGCAACGCCGAAGGAAATTCAGGATATCTTCCTCGAAGTCGGTCTGGAATACGAGGAACGCGCCTCGATCCTGTCGAACGAGGACGACGCCGAGGGCCTTGCCAAGCTGAAGGCCGATGGCGCGACAATCGTCGAGTTCCCCGTCGCCGAACAGGCGAAATGGGCCGCAAGCCTGGCAGACTACCCCAATGCCATGGCTGAAGAGGCAACTTCGCGCGGCGCGCCGGGCAAGGAGATCTTCGAGACATACGTCCGGAACCTCAAGGAACTCGGCTACGACTGGCCCTACGAGTATCAGTTCAAGTAAACCGATGCTCCCTTTGGTCCGGCGGCGCCCTCCCCACCGCCGGACCACCCAAGGCCCAGCAACCCGAGAGGTCCAGATGCCCTTGAAATCCTTTGTCCACAGCCTCAACCGGATACTTTATATCCTGTCGGCGCTGCTGATCCTGCTGGTCACGCTGATGATCATCAGCGATGTCGTAGGGCGCGGCGTTTTCAACGCTCCGCTAACCGGAACCGTCGAAACCGTCAGCAACATCATCGTCGTGATCGCCTTTCTGCAGGTCTCGTATTCGATCCAGACCGGCGGAATGTTCCATTCCACGATCCTGCTCGATGTGCTGCCGGCCCCGGCCCGGCGCCTCCTCGTGGCCTTGGGCGAATTGACCGGTGCGGCAGTCTTTCTTTGCATGGTTTACGCCTCATGGGAGCCAACGCTCCACGCCTGGAAAATCGGCGAATACTATGGCGGCGGCGATTTCCGCTTTCCCGTCTATCCCGTGCGCAGCGTGCTGGTGTTTTGCTGCGGGTTGGCGGCGGTGAACTACCTGCTGCGGGCCCTGGCCGCGATCCTCGGCGAAACGCCTGACGACGACACCGTAGAGGTCTGAGAACATGACGGAAATCACCCTTGTCGCCTGCATGTTCGGAGCACTTCTGCTGCTGATCGTCGCTGGTTTTCACATCTATATCGCCCTCGCCGCCGTCACCATTGCGGGTGTCTGGGTCTTCGCGGGCAGCTTTGATCTCGCCATGTCGCTTCTGTCGACCACGATGGTCGAGGCGCTGCGGGACTATGTCTTTGCGGTCATTCCGCTGTTCGTGCTGATGGGCGAATTCCTTGCCCGAAGCGGGGCGGCGACCGACCTTTACAAGCTGATGAACCGTGCGTTTTCCGCCCTGCCCGGCCGTCTGGCCGTGGCCACGGTCGCGGGCAACACGGTTTTTGCCGCGGCCGTCGGCGTCAGCATCGCTTCGGCCGCCACCTTCACCCGCATCGCCTATCCCGAGATGAAGGCGCAGGGCTACAGCGATTCCGTGGCGCTTGGCTGCATTGCGGGCAGTGCCAGCCTCGGCATGTTGATCCCGCCCAGCGTGCTGCTGATCATCTATGGCATGCTCAATGAGATGTCGATCGGCGCGCTTTTCGCGGCAGGCATCCTGCCGGGGCTGACGCTGGCCGGGTTCTTCTGCATCTACGTCCTTGGCCTCGCGATCCTGCGCCCGGCCTCAGTAGGTGAAGCCGGGCGCGGTTCGGCCAAGCCCAAGGTCGCACCGCTGACGCCCTCCAACAAATGGGGCGGGCTCAGCACCATCGGCGTGATCTTCCTTGTGCTGGGCGGCATCTGGTTCGGCTGGTTCACCCCAACCGAAGCCGCGGGCATTGGCGCCATGCTGGGCTTTCTCGTGGCGCTTGGCAAAGGGTTGCGCGGAAAGGACCTGATCGAAGCGATCCTTCACACCGGCCGGGTGTCCGCACCGCTGTTGTTCCTGCTGATCTTCGGTCAGTTCTACGGACGCCTGATGGCCTTTGGCGGCGTTGTGGAATTGCTGGATGCGACGATCTCGGGCTGGGGACTGTCGCCGGGAATACTTTTGCTGACGATGGTCGTCGTCTGGTTCATCATGGGGATGTTCATTGACTCGGCCTCGATCATCCTGCTGTCGATCCCGATTTTTGCACCTATCGCTGTCGCGGCGGGGTTTGAGCCGCTGCAATTCGCGATCATCGCCATCCTGGCAATCGAGGCCGGCATCCTAACGCCTCCACTTGGGCTTTGCGTCTACACGGTTAAGGCTGCGGTGGGCGACAACTCGATCACCCTCGGCAAGATCTTCCTCGGGGCCACACCCTATTGGATCATGCTGCTCTTGCTGATCTTCCTGCTGGTATATGTGCCTGCACTGGCGACTTATTTGCCAAGCGTGATGTAATCGGAAACAACCGAAGGGCGGGCCTGCCGGGTCTGCCCTTTTTGCCAAAGGGGCGTCCTCGGCCGCAGACCACCTCGGGTCAGCCGGAAAGTTGAGCAGAAAGGGTCAGCATGGTTACAAATTCGCAAATCGCCAAGGCTGCGGGGGTCTCTCCTGCCGTCGTGTCTCGCATCGTCAACGGAGACAAGACCCTGCGTGTCAGCGAGGAAACCCGCAAGCGGGTGCTCGAATTGGTCGAGGAGATGGGCTATGCGCCCAACGCCGCCGCCCGGTCCCTGCGCTCGGCCAAGGCCGGGATGATCGCGCTGGTGGTGCATGACGTCACCAACCCGGTCTACGCCGAGATCATCTCGGGCGCCCAACACGCGGCGGCGGCACATGGCAAGGCGGTTCTTCTGGGCGAAGCCTCGGGCGAAACCGACGGGGCAAAACGGATCGAAGAGCTGATCGCCGGAAACGGCATCGACGGGCTGATCCTGCAAGGCGCCGGCACCGCAATGGACAAGGCGCTGGCCCGCGCGGCGCAGCGCAGCGTGCCCACCGTCCTGCTGCAATCGGGCAAGGCGCGCAATGCCACCCTGCTGCGCTTGGACGACGAAGCCGCCGGGCGGCTGGCCACACAACGCCTGATCGACGCCGGGCACCGCAGGATAGGTTTCCTCGGGGCGAGCGACAGCCTGCAATTTGCGCGCTACCGGCGGCAGGGTTGGCATCTGGCGCTTGAGGAAAACCACATTCCATTCGATCCGGAGGCCACGGAACACGCTGCATCCACGTTCCGCGAAGGTGCCGAAGCCATCGCCGCGCTGCTGGACCGCAAACCCGATCTGACGGCGGTTGTCGCCGCCAACGTGATCACCGCCATCGGCGCGCTGTCCATGCTTCTGGATCGCGGCTTCACCGTCCCCCGGGACTTTTCCGTCATCGGCATTCAGGACGCAGAGATCGCGGCCGTCTTTCGCCCGGCGCTGACCGTCGTGCAGATGCCCTTGTATGCGCTTGGCGAAAAGGCGGTGAACGTCGTTTGCCAGGGCCCGACGAAATCCACCGAGATCTTGCTGAGTGACAGCCCGCTTTCGATTGTCGAGAGATCGACAATCGCCGCCCCTCCCGAGAAGGGTCTCTGAAATGAGCAAGATCGGGATCGCGTCGAAACAGGCAGGCAGGAAAAAGTCAGGCGTCCCCGCCGTCGAAAAGGCGCTGGACGTCCTGGAACTGCTCGCTGACGTCCCTCAGGGCATGACGATGAATGAACTCGTCGACGCGATGGACCGCACGATGGGAGAAATATACCGCATCGTGATCTACCTCACCGACCGCGGTTTCCTTCGGCAAGATCAGGTAAGCAGCCGCTACGCCTTGACGCTCAAGATGTTCGAATTGTCGCACCGCCACGAGCCAACGGAAAACCTGATCCTGACCGCCTCTCCGTTTCTTGAGCGGTTTTCGGCGCAGGTGAAACAATCCTGTCACCTGTGCGTCCTTAGCGGTGAATTCGTGCTCGTTTTAGCAGCCTCCCGAAGTCCGCTCCCTGCCGGATATGCCGTGCGTACGGGCGGTCTGTTCCCGATAGAGCACTCAAGTTCCGGGCAGGTCATCCTCGCCTTTTCGCCGGAGGACGTACAACAGCGCTATCTTGCGAGCTTTGGCACGCAGGAAAGGCAAAAAGCCACTAACCGGCTAGCCCGTATTCGCGATGCGGGGTATGCAGACTCCCCCAGCAACATGATCGCGGGTGTCCGCGATCTCTGTTCGCCGGTCTTTGATTCCCGCGGCGTGGTGGCCGCGGTCGCCACCGGCTATATCTCGCAAGTTAGTGAAGCACCGGGGATCGAAAGCGCGCGGACGGCATTGGCTTCGGCGGCGAAGCAGCTTTCGAAAGCCTTGGGCTTCCGTAACGCTATGCATTGCCAGTGACCAGGCACAAGCGGCTATCCCAACGGAATTTAAAGCCCTACCGCTGCGGAAAGCCATAAACGAGGATCATCGCAGGTTAACTTCATCGGGGGTTCGGGCGATCCCGTCATCCAGTATCGCCTTAAGTTCGACAATCATGACTTCGACCAGAATTGCCACGTTTGCCTGGCTCGGTGACGCGGCCCCGAAGGCGGCATCATCCAGCGTTTCCGAGTACTCACGCGCCGCGCGGTTCCCGGCCTCTCGAGCGACCTCCCTACTCTAGTCTTCGGTTGCGATGGACCGAAACTTGCCGCCTTCACCACTTGGGACAGGTCCGCTCCCGCCTCGTTCGGCACCGCCTTGGCGTTCTCCAGGCACCTGCCGCGTCTGCGCCTCGATGCCACCCTCGACGAAGGCACTGTCAACGGCGGAATAAAATCCGGCCACGTGGCGGCGCAAAACCAGGCCCGTGGCGGGACGCCACGCGCCATGGCACGCGCGCTCCCCAGATAGCTGGCGCGTGCCATGGCGCATTGGCCCACAGGGCCAATCTTGTGACGGATGATCAGCTGCGGACTTTGGCTTTCCGGGCGCGGCTTTGGCCGAGCCTGTAGCTCTCGCCGTTCATCTCGAGGATGTTGACGTGGTGTGTCAGCCGGTCGAGCAGTGCGCCGGTCAGGCGTTCGGTGCCGAATGTTTCGGTCCATTCGTCGAAGGGCAGGTTGCTGGTGATCATCGTGGAACCGCGTTCGTAGCGCTGGGAGATCAACTCGAACAAGAGCTCGGCGCCGGTCTTGGACAGCGGCACTAAGCCCAACTCGTCGATGATGAGCAGCCTGACGGTGGCCATCTGTTGCTGGACGCGCAGCAGGCCGCGTTCGTCGCGGGCCTCCATCAGCTCGTTGACCAGCGCGGCAGCAGCGGTGGTGAAGCTGACCGACATGCCCTTCTGGCAGGCGGCCAGCCCCAGCACGAGGGCAACAAGGGTCTTGCCCGTGCCGCTCGGGCCGAGGGCGATGACGTTCTCGCGCCGCTCGATCCATTCGCAGCGGGCCAATTCCAGCACCTGCATCTTGTTGAGCTTCGGGATCGCCTTGCTCTTGGTGGCCGGGACCTTCGCGGCCTTGATACGCCACTCGATCATCCGGCGCACGCGGTCGCGCCAAAGGCGCGCAACTAAAGCATTGGCGGCGCACGCCGCCGGGCAGTTCCAGTTCGACGAGGCGCGCCAGGAACTGGATGTGATCCTGACCTTCGGTGGCGCATTGCCGGGCGAGCTTGTCGTATTCCCGCAAGAAGGTAGGCAACTTCAGCGTCTTCAGGTGATCGGCCAGCAGGATCTTCGGACCCGCGGTCATGCTGCATCCCCCGACAGCAGGGCCATGGAGGTGGTCGCGACCTCGGCGCGCGGCAGGTAGGGGTAGACATCGAGGTCCAGTTTTGGCGGCCGTCTCTCGACATGGCAGAGAAGGAGGTGCTTGACCGCATCAAAGCCGACCGCCCCCAGTTGCCTTCTTCACGGCGGCATGGAGATCGTCAAGATCGAAGGTCTCGAGCAGGCGCAGCACCTGGACATACTCGCGACGTCCCGCTTTGATCATCCGCGCCTCCATCAGGCGGCGCAGGGTTGCGAACTCCGGTGGCAGGTTCCATTCAGCCAAGGGTGCCGCCTGGTCCAGGGCGTTGATCTTACGCTCGAGCAGCGGGAGGTAATGCACCGGATCGAAGACCATGTCCTCGCGGTCATAACAGCGGGGATGTCGAGCGATGACCTCGCCGCCACAGCCGATCACCACTTCGTCGACATAACCCAGGATCCAGACATCGCGGTGGCCATAGGCGACCGGCACCGAGTAGTCGTTGGTCTTGTAGCGCACCCGCTGACCGGCAGGCGATGCTATACATCGCCGAGAGGGGGCGCCTGGGAGTTGACCCGGCCAGTAGCCTGATCGCAGGCATCGAACGGCGCCGCCGGCAGGTCGGACATCGCGGCCAGATCCCGCGCGAGGCGTTGGCCGATCGTCTCGGATTGGCCACGCAGGACATCCGCCTGGCGCTTGAGGCAATGACCTTCCAGATAATCGTTGAACGCGTCCCAGGTCGCGAACCGCGGGATCGGGACCATGAAGTTGCGACGGGAATAGCCGACCAGGCCCTCCGCAATGGCGAGCGATGACGACCACCGCCTCGCCGAAGTCGGCCTGGGCGTGCCCGGGCGGGTGTGCCAGCAGCACGAACATCTCGCGGCCGCGACGTTCGCGCTGACGCATGTAATCCTTCACGATCGTGTAGCCGCCGGTGAACCCGTGCTCATCGCGAAGCCGCTCGAACACCCGCTTCGCCGTGTGCCGCTGCTTGCGATGAACCTCGCGATCACCCTCCAGCCAGCCATCGATGATCCCGGTGAACCCATCCAGCTTCGGCCGTTTCACAGGTGCCGTTCGGCGATATCCGGGCGGAACCGAATACGCCATCATCTTCCTGACGCTGTCGCGCGAGATGTTGAAATGCCGCGCGGCCTCTCGCTGGCTCATGCCCTCAGCACACGCGCGCCGAACCTTCCGATACAAATCCCCCCTCTCATGGTTTGCAAGCAAACCACTGCCGGGCAGCGGGTGAAAATCCTCCCGCCCTCCCTGTCGCCAGAAAGGGCAAAGGTGGACGACTCTTACGCGGCCCGCAGCGGGCTCATCCCGCCGCTACCGTGGCCGACTTTTGCACCGCCGTTCTCAGTTACTTCTTCTTGCGCTTCCGATTTCGGGCGCTGGACCTGAAACTATCCATGCTGGTCTTCGGCTCTTCATGGAGGGTATCCGGGTCGTTCTCGTCGTCATCGACCAGCGGATCGGCCATCCTGTAGCCCCCTTCCGTCAGAGGATCTTCGTACTCGTCTCGACCGACAAAAGGCTTCTCGTGTTGCCCCTTGCCGAACTCGGCCTCGGCTTTGGCCCGGTCGATTTCTTTCTGAGTGTAGCCGAAGATGCCGACATCTGATGCGCGCGTGATGGATCGAGCAAGCGATTGCCAGAGGTCACGCGCCTCCCGACGTGCGCTGTCGTGCTCGAGATTTTCAGCCTCGCGCATCATGCGCTCCAGTTTCCGTTCTTCCTGCCATTCACGTAGAGACTTGCCGGCCGCGCCACTGGTGATTCCGGTAACGCTGATCAAGTCGCCGTTCGCCAAGACAGAAATCGAGCCCATATCATGCGGATCAACCATGATCTCGACGCGCTCTCCCGGCGCCGCAATGCGATCTGCGATGCGCTTCATGCGCTGCTGGCGGATGAATTGGTTGGAGTAAACGATACCTGCGTACTTGATGCCTTCCTCGCACACCGTGGCGGACGCGTGAAAGCCGCAGGCCTCGCGGAATTGCGCCGGGGACGGTGCTTGGTGCAGCGCGACAAACAAGATGAGAATCCGGCGTCAATCAGGAT
>NZ_JARAML010000049.1:0-11410 GCF_028807375.1 Marinovum sp. PR37
TAGATCAGGCCGCCATCTGTCTCAAAATCCCTGACGACGGACAATTTCTCTAGGCCGCCGCGTCGCGGGCGACCGACTGGAGTTTCTCGAACACCGCGAACCGGGCCTCGTGGGTCTGACCGACCTCTCCGCCTTGCGGCGCGTACCGCGCCGCGAAGGACGACATGGCCTCCATCGCCGCGTGGATGTCGGAATGCAGACCTGCCGCGACAGCGCCAAGGATCGCCGATCCCAGAAGGACCGGTTCTTCGGTTGTCGGCGCGGCCAGTTCTACCCCCGTGGCATCTGCAAGTATCTGCCGGACGAGATTGCTGCGGCTTGCGCCGCCGCTGATCACGATACGCTCGATCGGCGCGCCACTTCGGGCTTGCGTCTCGATGATCTGGCGGAGCCCGTAGCCGATGCCGCAAAGGCCGGCGACATAGAGTGCGACAAGGTTCTCCAGATCGCGCTCCATCCCGAGGCCGGCGATGACCGCGCGGGTGTGCGGATCGGCATGCGGCGCCCGGTTTCCGAGAAATTCAGGAACCACGTGCAGCCCGCCTGCCAGCGCGGCAAAAGTGTTCCGCCCCGCACTCATCTTCTCTGCCTGTTCTGCAAGCCAGGCAGGCAGTGACAAGCCTTGGCGTTCAGCCTCCGCGCGGGCCTCGGCCGCATAGGGGTGAAACCCGAGCAATTGGTCGATGGCCGCGCCCGCTGCCGATTGTCCGCCTTCGTTGAGCCATAGGCCCGGCACCATCGCCGAGTAATAGGGCCCCCAGACCCCCGGCACGAAAACCGGTTCCCGGGTCGACGTCATCGTGCAGGACGACGTGCCGAAGACGTAAGCCATATTGGCCTCTGCGCCGCCCCCGCCCTTGGCTCCCACGGACCCGATGCCCCCGGCATGGGCGTCGATCAGGCCCGCAGCCACCGGAGACCCGGGGCACAACCCGAGGTCTTCGGCGGCTTGGATACTCAAACCCGTCCCAAGCGCCGTTCCCGCCGGCACGATCCTGGCGCCGATCCGGTCAAATCCTTCGTCAGCAAGCTGGCCCAAGCCGACAGTGCGAAAATAGTCTGGGTCCCAAGCCGCATCTTGCACCATGTAGGTCCACTTGCAGGTCACGGTGCAGACCGAGCGGGCAAGGTCGCCCGTCGCCTTCCAGGTCAGGAAATCCGTCAGGTCCATGAATTGCCAGGCATCGGCAAAGACTTCGGGCCTGTTCTCCTTAAGCCAGAGCAGTTTCGGCGTCTCCATTTCAGGCGAGATACATCCGCCGACATAGTCGAGAACGCGATGCCCGGTGGCGTTGATCCGCTCCGCCTGCTGCAAAGCCCGATGATCCATCCAGACCATGATATTGCGTTCCGGGTGCTGCGGGTCGCCGACGGGCAGCGGCAGGCCATTCTCGCCAAGGACCACCAGCGAACAGGTCGCATCGCACCCTATGCCCGCGATATCGTCGGGGGTGACCCCGGAGGCCGCCATCGCGCCGCGCACAGACTTGACGACGGCCTGCCAGATGTCCTCGCTGGATTGCTCGACGATCGTGCCGCCCTCGCGGAAAATGGCTGTCGGGCATTTGTCCGTCCCGATCATTTCCCCGGTCGCGGTGAAGACACCGGCGCGTGCACTGCCGGTGCCGACGTCGATGCCGATGACGCAGCGGTCGTTTTGGTGAGTGTTGGTCATATTCTTCTTCCTCGCCGCTTACAGGTCGACGCTGTTGGGCAGGATGACCATGTCGCGGATCACGACCCCCTTGGGCCGCGTCAGCATGAACAGGACGGCCTCGGCCACCTCGCGAGGCTGCATGAGCGAGCCATTGGCCAGCGCTTCCTCCATCTTTTCCCTGGGCCAGTCATCGAGCAGAGCCGTGACGACCGGACCGGGCAGTACGGCTCCCATGCGGATGCCATGTTCCGAGACCTGACGCCGTGTGGCGTGCAGGAAGGCCTGTACCGCGAATTTCGAGGCGGTGTAGATTGGCTCCCAGACCACAGGCACAACACCGGCAACAGAACTGGTAAAAATCACGTCGCCATTTTTCCGTTCGATCATCGACGGCAGCACCGCGCGCACGCTGCGGAAGGCAGCATTGATGTTGAGGTTCAGCATTTGGTCCCAAACATCCGGGTCGCCTTCCGCGGCGGCGCCGCCGACATATGCACCGGCGTTGGCGTGAAAGATGTCGAGCGGGCCGACCAGTGCTTCGATCCGCGGCAACATGCCCGAAACCTGAGGTCCATCGAGCAGATCGACGACCAGAGAATGCGCGTTGTCTCCCAGTTCGTCGCAAAGCGCGGTCAGCCTGTCCTCGGCTCGGTCGATCAGCACGACCCGAGCCCCTGCCTTGATCAGGATCCGGGCACATTCCAGCCCGATCCCCGATGCCGCGCCGGTGATGGCGGCGGTCTTTCCTTGCAGCGTCTGTGTCATTCGAATGTCCTCCAAAGATTCAGGCGCGGCCGTGGCTTGCGCGCGAACGGCGAGCGAGTGAATCAACGATGACGGCAATGGCCAGAACGGCACCGGTGATCATGTAACGCAGCGACGAACTGAGATTGAGCAACGTGAGGCCGTTCGAGATTGCCATGATCACAAGTACGCCGAGCAGGGCCGACCAAGCCGATCCGCGCCCACCAAACAAAGACGTGCCGCCGATCACTGCTGCCGCGATGGCATTGAGATTCACGTCGCCGGTCCCGGCCTGCTGACTAGCGGACGCCAGCCGTGCCGCCGCAAATACACCGCCAAGTGCCGCGAAGGTCGAGCAAGCCACAAAGGCGGAAAGGCGGATGCGCTGGACATTTATGCCCGAGCGGCGTGCCGCCTCGGCGTTGCCGCCGACCGCAAACATCGAGCGTCCCCATTTGGTGCGGGTCAGGGCATAATCGAGCCCGACCACGAACAGCACGAACACCCCGAACATCCACGGCACGCCGCGGCCTTGTTCAAGATAGAAGACAGAAAAGATCAGCGCCGACGTCAGCACCACTGCCTTCAGCACCGGCACGCTCATGCCGCCTGGCGATAGGTTCGCGGCAGTGCGCTGCCGGTTGGTGCGCGATGCGCCCAGGACGATTAGAATGCCGGGGATGAGGGCGATGAGGTAGGATAGCCATGCCGGGATGATCATAATCTGCCCGAACCGAACCAGAGGCGAAGTGAACGGCATATTGATCGACCCGGTCGATCCCAGCAGGTAGAGTTGCATTCCCAGCAGGGCCAGAAGCCCGGCCAGTGTGGCGACGAAGCTCGGCATTTCGAACTTGTTGCGCAGGATGCCGTAGGCCAGCCCCACCGCGGCGCCTGTCGCCAGTGCGGCCAGGATGGCCAGCGGCAGCGGAACGCCGGAATTGACCCAGAGCACCCCGGTGATGGCCGAGGCCAGACCGCTCATCGATCCGATCGACAGATCGATTTCGCCCAGCAGAAGAACGCAGACGACACCCAGGGCGATGAAGCCCACCGCGGCTGCGTCGAACAGCAGGTTGACAAGGTTGTTGGGCGCAAGAAACACCGGGTTCAGCGCGCTGAAGACCGCAGAGATCAGCAAGAGGCCGGCGACGACCGGCAACATGCCAAGATCGCCGGATCGGATTTGATCGACTAAGCCGCGCAAAGCGCCTGACAGACCGGCATCGTGACGGACCCGCGTGTCGGCCCGGTCAAGTTGTACACCGGCCGACGGGTTCTGGACGTTCTGTGTCATTGTTCCTCTCCCACGGAGTCAAGTTGGCGGGCGGCACGACGGGAGACCGAGTTCTCGGCCGCACCTGTAATGGCCGCGACCAGTTCCTGGTGCGATGTTTCGGCAGTGAAGACGCCGTTGTTCCGGCCCAGCCGAAGCACGACGATGCGGTCGGCCACGGCACGGACGTCTTCCATGTTGTGCGAAATCAGGATGACGCCGTGGCCCCGGTCGCGGACCCGCTCGATCAGATTCAGAACCTCCGCGGTCTGCGCCACGCCAAGCGCGGCGGTCGGCTCGTCCAGCATGATGATATGCGGATCAAGCAACAACGAGCGTGCGATGGCCACGGTCTGGCGCTGTCCTCCGGACAGCGACGCGATCGGTTCGCGCACCGACGGAATGCGCGCCGCCAGTTCATTCAGAAGCGTCCATGCCCGGACCTCCATCTGCACTTCGTCCATCCGCCAGGGCGAGACTTCGTGCCCCAGGAACAGGTTGGCGACCACGTCCAGGTTCTCGCAGAGCGCCAGGTCCTGGAAGACCGTGGCGATCCCCATTTCCAGAGCGGTGCCGGGGGTATCGAGCGTGACCGGCTTGCCGAGGTATTCTATGGTGCCCGAGGTCGGCTGATGGACACCGGCCAGGACCTTCACCAGCGTCGATTTGCCGGCGCCATTGTCGCCCACCAGTGCGACGACCTCACCGGCATGGACATCTAGTGCGATGTCCTCGAGCGCCGTTACGGCCCCGAATTGCTTGCCGACACCTCTCAATTTCAGGATGAGCTCGCCCTTGTCGCGGCCCGCATTCGTGGTTTTCATGTTGACCTCCTCCCAATATTGGGTGCGCGGGACCGGAGCAGCGGCCCCGCGCATGCCTGCTGGTTATTCGATGCCAAGCTCGGCACAGGCGTCGGCATACTCCGGCGTGCAGACCTCGTCCGCAGACTGGATGCCGGCATCGAAGATTAGCGCCTTGATGTTTTCACGGGTTACCACGTCGGGGACGAACAGTTGCGACGGCGTGTCGTAGAGCGTTGTTGTCGCCTTTGGGGTCTCGCCATTCAACAGCTTGACGGCAACATCCGCAGCGGCGGCCGCGACGATTTCCGACGGTTTGGAAATCGTATTATACTGGTCTCCGGCAATGATCAGCTGAAGCGCGGCAATGGTAGCGTCATTGCCGGTGACCGGCGGGAGCGGATCGGCACCTGCGGCCTTCAGCGCTGCAATCGCACCACCTCCGGTACCGTCATTGGCAGCTACGATCCCCTTGATCTGGTCGCCGAACCGGGTGATCTGACCGGCCGTCCATTCCTGCGCCCGCGGCGGGGCCCAGTTGGGCGTGTCAAATTCCGACAGGGTGACGTAGGGCGAGGCGTCGAGCGCCTGGTCGATGCCGTCGCGGATCAGTCCTGCCGCGGCGTCGGTGGGCGATCCGTTGATCTGCAACACCCCTTCGCCCTCTGCCACGCCTTCGGCTTGCAGATGCTCGACCAGCGACTGGGCGATGGCATAGCCGATGCCCTCGTTGTCGAAGGACACGTAGAAATCCGCGGGCGAGTCCGGGATTGGGCGATCGTAGGCGATCACCTTGACGTCCTGCGAGTGCGCAATCTGCACCAGTGCGGCGGCGGCTGCGGAATCCACCGGATCCAGGACGACAACGCTGGCGCCCTGCGCGATCACCGAGTTGAACTGTTGCTGCTGCAGCGCGACGTCGGCATTGCCATTCTGATAGATCAGCGTGCAGTTGGGGCAGAGTTCGCCCATCGCGGCCTGAAATCCCGGCCAGTCGTGCTCTTCATAACGGGTCGATGCTTGATCGGGCATCAGGAAGGCGACGGTTTCGGCCATCGCCGTCGTTGCAAGCAGGGTCGTGGCCAGCGTCGCCCCCAGGGCAAGCGAAGTTGTCGTGGTCATCTGTTCTCTCCTCGAAACCAGTTCCGCGCATCGTCACAGGTCCGCGTCGGCCAGGAAGAATACAGGTCCCCTGGGGATCGCCGCCCCTTGGGGATTGGCAACCTTATGTCTTTATGTCCTCCCGACGCAGTCTTGCGAATGCGCAACCGACTGCATTTGCGCAATCGATTGAGCAACAACTTGCTTCACCGATTGTGCATTGTCAATATACTTGCATCGCGCCCCCGAAGCGGCGCATGTCGAGAGGTAAATTTCTGTGGGCGAAAACAAAAAGAAAACAACGATCTACGACATTGCCACGCTTGCCGGTGCATCGCCGAGCGCTGTCAGTTCGGTCCTCAACGGCACGTGGAAGAAGCGCCGAATCAGTCAGAAGCTTGCCGAGCGTGTTCTTGCCATCGCCGATGAGCAGGGATACGCGGTGAACGTCCAGGCCAGCCTCCTGCGGCGGGACCGGTCGAACATCATCGGCATGATCGTACCGAAATACGACAACCGGTACTTCGGCGAGATCGCCGAGCGGTTCGAGGCCATGGCCCGTGCGCGCGGGCTTTTCCCGGTGGTGACCTGCACCCAGCGTGACCCTGAGCTGGAATTCGAAGCGGCTAGGGAGCTCGTGTCGTACCGGGCCGAAGTTCTGTTCGCGACCGGTGCCACCGATCCGGACCGGATTTCTGCGTTCTGCCGCGCGTCAGGCATTCAATCCATCAATCTTGACCTTCCCGGTCAGGCCGCGCCTTCGGTGATTTCGGACAACTATGCCGGAGCGCGCGACCTTACGAATCTGATCCTGGACAGGTGCGAGGAGGAGCTGCAATGGACTGGACCGCTGCTGTTCATCGGCGGGCGGCTGGCAGACCACAATACCGCAGCACGGCTGAAAGGCTTCCTCGATGCACACCGCGATCGCGGCATTCGCGTGAGTGAAGACCGAGTTTTGGCAAAGGGTTACTCGTCGAAGAGCGTGGCCAAGGTTCTGGAGGATTACAGACCCGGCGGACCCACCGGAATTTTTGTCAATTCGACCATCACCCTGGAAGGCGTCGTTATGTGGCGCAGTCAATTGGGACGCCTTGCCGGGAGGGTGAGATACGGCTGTTTTGACTGGGATCCGTTCGGAAAGTACCTTCCCGGGAACATAGGCATGGTCGAACAGGACGTGAAAACAATGCTGGACACTGCCTTCGACCTGATTGGAAATCCCGCTGTCGCAAGCGACCCGATCCTGATCCCATGCAAGCTCCATATGCACTGATGCGCGCGCCAAGATTGAATCCAAGGGTCCATTAGGTCGAATTGGTCGTTGTCGCGCGGCAATATTCCGACACGGCGAGACGGATCGAGGCCGTACCAGGGCGTCTTTTAGGAATTGCCGATCGATGATTTCCATGAGGGTCAGTTTTTCCGCCCGTGTGCCACGCGGCCGGGAATACAGACTGGAGGCTGCGGATAAAAATCCCGTTCCACGACCAACTGGCCAATCTTGGCGTGCAGCTTCTCGACGTCTTTCTCGGAAGCCTACGGCTTGGCCGGGAAGGCGCCATCAAATGCCGAGACCATGTTCTTGATTGCCGCATGCTTCCAGCCCCTGATCGTCGTCGGGGGAATGCTGTAGTTATTGGCCCGCTCGGCCGTCGTCAGTTGCTAGCGGGGGGGCTTCCAGGGCCATCTTCGCCTTGAATTCCGCAGAAAAGCGCTTGCTTTTCGCCATCACGCGTCGGTTCATCCTTGGGTGCTACAGCTTGGCAGCCGGTCCGAAATCCTGCGACCATCTCTCTCCGTTGCGGTCGCGCAAGGTGGGCGTGGGGGGTGAGGAGCGCTATTGGGGAACCATTCCGTATCGGCCGGAGCATGTCAGGAAGTTGGTGGAGAGACTGGGTGCTGACCGATCCCGGCTGCATTTCTGCTACGAGGCCGGGCCGTGCGGGTATGGCCGGCACCGTCAGCTTGTCGACTTGGGGCATGACTGCATCGTGGTTGCACCGTCGCTCATTCCAGTGAAGGCGGGCGACCGGGTGAAGACCGACCGCCGCGACGCGGTGATGCTGGCCAAGCTGCATCGGGCGGGCGAACTGACGGCGGTCTGGATGCCGGATGCGGCCCATGAGGCAAGGCGGGATCTGGTCCGGGCGCGGGCGATAGCTGTGCGCGTCACAGGTAAGGCGCGGCAACATCAGGGCCCGGATGCCCCTGGTTGTATTCTCGAACTGCCCCGCCGCCTGATCTTCCAGCCGGAAGGCGTCGAGATGGGATTTTGAGATGTCGGTGCCGATGGTATGTTCTGTCATCTTCGCCATGTCCTATGCTTGTCATGCATGGCGCAAACACGCGTATCCGTTCAGGCCCTTGGTGAAGACGGCGGCTGATCATTCTCTCATGCGGCCCTGCAAGGCCAAGCTTGCTGCGATCCAGCCGCCGCCACTGCCCGCCATAAATGGCGTGGCGGGCAGTGGCTTCCAATCAACGGGAAGCCGGATTCTGGATAAGACAAGCATGCTGTCCTCGGCTTCGTCGAGCCATGCGGCCAGGGCATTCTCACGGGCGTTTCGCACCATGTCAGTGAACCGGCCAGTCAGTTCCCGGGCGGTTGCCAGCGCTGGTCGCGCCGCTTCGATCCGTGCGATCTGGATTGCATCGGCACGGTTCAGATGATCCCGTCCCATGGTCAGGAGCCGCGCAATCTTTCGAGGACAGGGCGGGATTTTACCTAGGGTCAAGGCACTATCCCCCCCCCGCCGGTTTTATGGGCAAAACGTCAAATTGAGCATCAAACCGCACCCGATATCCTTGGCGCATCATAACGAATACAGGGAACCACGCACATGACCCATCATGCCCTCCTCAACCGCCGGTCCTTCCTTGGATCCTCGGTCGCCAGCATCGCCTGTCTGTCCGCCGGTGGTCCGGCGATGGCCCAGGGGGACACCTTCCGGTTCATCACGCCGTTCAGCTTTTCGCTGTCCTTCGCCTCGGTGCTTTATGGCGATGCGGCCGGCTATTACGCCGACGAGGGGCTCGACATGCAGGTCCAGGCCGGCAAGGGCGCGGCGATGGCGGCGCAGATGGTACTGGCCGAGCAGATGGATGTGGGCCGCACCGGCGGCACCAACTACATTCTGTCGCGGGTCAACAACGGCGCTCCGCTGATCTCGATCGCCACGATCGCGCAGCTGTCGCCATTTTTCGTGATCTCCTCGTCCGGGAATCCGGTCAACAGCGTCGCGGACCTCGAAGGCCGCACCGTCGGCATGGCCTCGCTGGGCGGCTCTATGGAGGGCACACTGGATCTGCTGATGCTGAGCGGCGGCCTGTCGCCCGACACCGTGGAAAAGGTCAAGGTGGCCGATACCGCGGCCTCCTTCGCGCTAATCGAGGCAGGCCGGGCCGGGGCTTTCATCGGCAACACCTCGTCGATGATCAAGACCAGGTCCGCCCGTGACAACGTCGTCGCCATCCCGATGGATGACAGCATGCCGGGGCAGGTCTACGTGGCGCGTCCCGACGATGTCGAGGCCAATCCCGACAAATACGCGGCCTTCCTGCGCGCCACCCACAAGGCGGCGCTGGAAATCGCCACCAGCGACGACCTGGAGCCGATCCTGCAGGCCATCGGCAGCAAGCACAGCGTCAACGGACTGGACGACATGCAGGTCGCCAAGGAGGACCTGGCCACCAACGCACAAAACTGGATCTCCAAGGGCGAAGAGAACCTGCTGCGCAACATTCCAGAGGTATGGGGCAACGCGGTGTCCCTGCTGGACAGTGCGGGCATGATCGACACGCGTCCTGACCCGGCTTCGCTCTACACCAACATGCCGCTGGAAAGGGCGCTTGGGTGATGCCCTTCGATACCAGAGCCACCAAGATGGAAATCAAGGTCTCGGGTCTGACCAAGATCTTCGGTGACGGCGAAACCGCCGTCACCGCAATCGAGAATGCGGACCTTTCATTGGAGCCCGGCGAATTCGTGTCGCTGCTGGGACCGTCGGGCTGCGGCAAGACAACCCTGCTCAGGATCATCGCCGGGTTGGAGACACCCACGGCTGGCGGTGTCGAGGTGCGCGGCCGGTCCGTGTGGGACGGCCGGACCCGGTCCACCGCCGCCACCCGTCCTGTGTCGATGATGTTCCAGGAACCGCGGCTGTTTCCCTGGTTCAGCGTCCTCGACAACGTGGCCCTGCCGCTACGCATCGCCAAGATGGACCGCAAGACTCGGCGCGACCGCGCAGCGCGGATCTGCGAGACCGTCGGGCTGAAGGATTTCCTGCATCACCGGCCGACGGCGCTGTCCGGCGGGATGCGTCAGCGCGCATCGCTGGCCCGGGCGCTGGTGACCGACCCGCAGGTGCTGCTGCTGGATGAACCCTTCGGCGCGCTGGACGCGATGACCCGCGATGCGCTGAACCTCGAGCTCATGCAGGTCTGCGCTCGCGCCAATGTGACGACGATGCTGGTCACCCACTCCATCGCCGAGGCCGCCTTCCTGTCGGACCGTGTCGTCGTGCTGGCGCCGCGTCCGGCGCGGATCACCGATATCGTCGATATGCCCTTCGACCGCCCGCGCGATCTCGACCTGCAACAATCGACGCAGTTCCAGTCCATGGTGGGCCGGCTGCGCCACGCTCTGAGCGAGGGAGCCTGATGACCCGAAATACCCTTCGAACCTTGCTGCCGATTGCCTCGGTCACCGGCTTTCTTGCGCTCTGGACAATCTACGTGCGCACCGCCGAGGTGTCACCCTTCGTACTGCCGCCGCCCGGCGCAATCGTCATCGCCCTGTTCGAAATGGTGCAGACCCGGACGCTCTGGGATCACGCGCTCGTGACGGTGATCGAGGCGGTCTCGGGCTTTTGCATCGCGGTGACGCTGGGGGTCAGCCTCGGATTCATCATGGCGCGCGTACCGCCGGTGGAATGGGCGGCGAAACCCTTCATCGTGCTGTTGCAGCTGATCCCCAAGATCGCGCTGGCGCCACTGTTCATCCTGTGGTTCGGCTTCGGTCTGGAATCCAAGATCGTGATCGCCGCAGCGCTGGCCTTCTTCCCGGTGTTCTCCAATGCCCTGCAGGCCTTCAAGTCGGTCGAGCCGGGCGACAAGGACGTCTTCACAATGTTGCAGGCCAACCCGGTGCAGCGCTTCCTGCTGCTCGATCTGCCCAACGCGTTGCCGGTGGTCCTGACCGGGGCCGAAGTCGCGGTCGTTCTGGCCATGATCGGCGCCATCGTCGGCGAGTTCATCGGCGGCAATGAGGGGCTAGGCTATCTCGCCGTCGCGCATCTTCAGAACCTCGCGGTGCCGGAGCTTTTCGGGGTCATCGCGATCCTCGCGATGGTCGGGCTGGTGCTCTACACGCTGATCGGACGGCTGCGGCGCTGGTTTTCCCCCTGGCATGTGTCCACCGGCGGCGTCTGAGGCGTCGGGTCGCCATTGGCCGGCGTTAACGGGCTTTCCGCCCGCATGCGATTTTCGGCAGTCCGCGGCAGCCAAGATGTGAAAAAAGGTGATCTGTTGGTTGTCCGTCGAGGCCGTGAAAGCGGACAATAGCCATGTGCACAAGCTATTTAATCAACTTAAGTCCGATTATGCCAGTCGTGAGGTGTCCTGGGGGCACAGTCTAGGGTCAGGATTCATAACCAATAGATGACGAGAGCCGCGAGCGCGATGGCAGAGAGGAACACCTTGGGGCAGCGGTCATAACGGGTCGCGACGCGCCTCCAGTCCTTGAGCCTGCCGAACATGATCTCGATGCGGTTGCGCCGCTTGTATGTCAATCGGCATCCAATTGTGGGTCCGACTCAATTTCTGTGG